>JAEYZJ010000222.1 GCA_023430705.1 Pseudomonadota bacterium
ACCTTGCCGCCATCGACGGACAGGTGACCGAGGCCGAGCGCACGGCGCTCGAGACCACGCTGATGGACTATTACGGCCTCAACGAGAGCGAGGTCAGAAAGCTGGTCGCCGAGGCCACCCGGCAGGATCAGGAATCGGTCGATTTCTACCGCTTCACCTCGGCGCTCTCTTCGCTCGAGAACAGCGAGAAGCTCGAGATCATCCGGATGATGTGGCAGGTGGTTTTCGCCGACAAGCGCAACCACGAGCTCGAGGACAATATGGTCTGGCGGATTGCCGAGCTGATCGGCGTTTCCTCGCGGGACCGCACCCTGCTGCGCAGCCAGATGGCGCGGGCCTGAAGACCGGCAGTTCGGTCAGCTTCCGGCCCCTACCGTGGCCAGGCTTCGAACTTGCCCACGATTTCCGGCTCGCCGGCCTCGCAGTCGAAATCCTTCGCCTTCTCGTCGGCCGTCCTTCGGGCCAGTTCGTTGGCGTCCGCATTGGCGAGCGCATCGACATAGGCGACATGGCAGGTGGCGCCCGGCGCTACCCTCGTCACCACCAGCACCTGGCCCTCCTCGCCGGTACCTTCGTGCCGGGTGAAGAAGCGCAGGATCGTCGCGAACGGCTTCCAGTGGCCCTCCGCATTGGAGACGCGCCACTCGATCCTGTCGCCCAGCCGGTTGAAGGGCGGCAGGGTCTGGCCGGCCGCCTTCTCGGCGGTCGAGCTGAGCCCGTAGGAGACAGACATCCTCAGGTCGGCCTCGCTCACCATGACCGGCATGCCCTTCAGGCCGGCGCAGGCCCAGGTGGAGCCGAAATCGTCCGATTCGATCACGGTGCAGTCCATATTGAGGTTCAGGTCGGTATAGCTCGACTCGACCTGCTGGGCCGCGGCCGGGCCCGTGACGGCGAAGGCGACATAAAGCGCACTGGCGAAAATCCTTCCGATCACGGCAAAACCTCCTCAAGCCTGCATGGCAAACCCGCGCAGCCATGCCTTGCAATCATGGCCCCGGATGGGCCAAAAGGCCCTAACTCTTCCCAAGGCACTCCAATGAATATCGACGCGATCCCGATCGGCAAGAATCCCCCCGATGACCTCAACGTGATCATCGAGGTTCCGCTGGGCGGCGAGCCGATCAAATACGAGATCGACAAGGCCTCCGGCGCCCTGTTCGTCGACCGCTTCCTCTACACCCCGATGCGCTACCCGGGGAACTACGGCTTTGTCCCCCACACCCTGTGCGGCGACGGCGACCCGCTCGACGTGGTGGTGATGAACACACGCCCGCTGGTACCCGGCGCCGTGGTGCGGTGCCGTCCGTTCGGCGTGCTGTTCATGGAAGACGACGGCGGCAAGGACGAGAAGATTCTCGCGGTGCCGGTGAGCAAGCTCACCAAGATGTACGACAACATCCACGATATCAGCGACATGCAGCCGATCCAGCTCGAGCGCGTGAAGCACTTCTTCACCCACTACAAGGACCTCGAGCCGGGCAAGTGGGCCAAGATCGACAGGATCGGCAACCTGGCCGATGCGCGGGCAGTCATCCTCGAGTCGATCGAGCGGGCCAAGGCCGAAAAGTAGCCGCCCGGACTGGTCTTGAAAGACTACCAAATCGATCACATATATCGGCCAACGGTTGGTTGACCGGGCGCCGTTCCCTCCCGGCAGCCGGGTCCCGACCTCAAGGAAAGGCGCTCCCCGAAAGGGTTGAGCGCCTTTCGCTTATCAGGGCATCTTTCTCGCATGAGCGGACGCATCGTCATCCTCAACGGCGCCCCCAGGTCGGGCAAGAGCTCCATCGCGGCAGCGCTGATCGCGCGGCAACCGGGACGCTGGACCAATATCGGCGTCGACGCCATGAACCGCACCCTGCCCGAGGCGATGCAGCCGGGGATCGGGCTGCGTCCGGGTGGCGAGCGGCCCGACCTCGAACCGGTGGTCGTCACGCTCTACAGGGCCATGTACGAGCAGGTCGCGGCGGCGGCGCGGGCCGGCAGGGACGTGGTGGTCGATGTCGGCCACCACGACGGCTATTCGCGTCCGCTCGGCATCCTGCCGGCGTCGGCGCGCCAGCTTGCGGGGCTTTCCGTCCTCTTCGTGGGCGTGCGCTGCCCCCTCGACGTGATCATGGCGCGCCGGAACGCGGATCCGCGGGGAGGTTTCTATGCCAGCGGAGAGGGGGTCCCGGCGCCGGTCCAGCGCTGGCAGGACACCGTGCACGTGCCCGGCATCTACGATCTCGAGGTCGACACCGGGTCGATGACCCCGGAGCAATGCGTCGCGGCGATCCTCAAGGCCCTCGCGGCTCCGCGGCGGCCGACCGCCTTCGAGCAGCTGGCTCAGGGATAGCCGGCATGCGGAACATCGACCCGGACTGAAAACACCCGCCCGGTGGGTTCGCTGACCTCGACCGAACCCGTCCATTCGTTGGCGACCATGTAGAGGGTCCGGCCGTCGTTGCCGCCGAGCATCACGGCAAAGCACATGCGGTCGAGCTCGATCCGGTCGAGCACCTCGCCCCCCTCCCGCACGCGCATCACGACGTTGGCGACAGAGGTCCAGATATTGCCCTCGGCATCGGCGCAGATGCCGTCATTGCCCTGCGGCCCGACATTGGCCCAGAGCCGCCGGTTGGAGAGCGCGCCGTCGCCGGCGATGTCGAAGGCGGTGAGGTTGCCGTTGAAGGACTCGGCGCAGACGAGCGTGCGCCCGCCCGGCAGGATGGCCATGCCGTTGGGGAAGGCGAGGTCCCCGGCGACCTTGCGGGCGCTGCCGTCAGCGCCAACCAGGGCGATGAAGCCGGGCCGGAACGTGCCGCCGGGGAAATCGAAGTCGATGTTGTTGACGTAGATGTGCCCGTCGGGATGAACGACAATCTCGTTGCCGCCGCGGCCGGACAGGCCGGACAGGTCTGCGAAGCGTTCGAAGGTTCCATCGGGACGGCGGAGCTTCAGGTCGTTGTCCGCCGAGTGGACGAGCAGCATCCGCCCGTCGGGAAGCCAGTCAAAGGAGAAGGGCAGCGAGGCCACCTCTGCCTCCACCTGCCGCCTGCCGCTCCCGTCGAGGGTCAGGAGCTTCTGGCCCACCCAGTCGGCGAGCCAGAGCTTGCCGTCGTGCCAGCGCGGACACTCCCCGAGCAGGAGGCCGTCCATCAGCAGGGTGGGCGCGGTCATGAATGTGTCTCCAGGGTAGGGTCATGGCAATGTCGCGCCAGCCCACCGCATTTCGACATCGATGCGGAAACAGATCGGGCGCCGGAGGGGATCCGGCGCCCGATGATTCACGTGAAGCGGGCTGGCTGCCTCAGTGGCCCATGCCGGCCATTTCAGGGTTGGCCGGCGGCTTCTTGACGAAGAAGGCGGTGACAACCGCGAACAGCGAAATGACCGCACCGCAGAAGAAGCCGGCTCGGATGCCGGCCGCGATCGCGTTGATCTGGTCCGCGCCAGCCGCCATCAGGACCGTACTCTGGATCGTCATCAGGGCGATGAACAGCGCGATGCCAGCGGCGCCGGCCACCTGCTGCACCGAGCCGAGGATGGCGCTGCCGTGCGAATAGAGACGCATGGGCAACGAGCTGAGCGAGGCGGTGAACAGCGGTGTGAACATCAGGGCGAGGCCGATGCAGAGCGTGACATGGGCGGAAAGGATCACCCAGACCGAGCTGAACTGGTCGACGAGGGTCAGGAACCACAGCACGGCGCTGACGAGCACCGCACCCGGCACCAGCAGGCGCGTCGTACCCCAGCGGTCATAGAGACGGCCGATGACCGGGCCGAGCAGGCCCATGGCCAGGCTGCCCGGCAAGAGCATCATGCCGATCTGCAGGGGGTCGAGCATCAGCACGTTCTGCAGGAACAGGGGCAGCAGGATGATGACGCCGAACAGCGCCATCATGGCGATCGCCATCATCAACACCGACAGGGTGTAATTGCGATGGGCGAACGTGCGCAGGTCGAGGAGCGCCCGGTCGTCCTTCTGCAGGGCGAGCTGACGCAGCACGAACAGCACCATGGTGACAACGCCGACGCCCAGCGGAATCCACGGCGACAGCCCGTGCCCGCCCGCAGCCGCGGCCTCGCCGAAACCCGACAGGCCATAGACGATGCCGCCGAAGGCAAGGCCAGACAGCACCACCGAGAGGATGTCGAGCGGCGTTTTGCGCGGTTCCGAGACGTTCTTCATCTTGGCCCAGCCGAGCACCAGCGCCCCCAGCGCGATGGGGAGAACGAGGATGAACATCCAGCGCCAGTCGAGATGGGTGAGGATGAAGCCGCCGATGGTCGGGCCGATGGCGGGCGCGACCGACATGACGATCGAGATGTTGCCCATGGTCTTGCCGCGGGCCTCCGGCGGCACCAGCGTCATCACGGTCGTCATCAGCAGCGGCATCATGATGGCCGTGCCGACAGCCTGGATGACGCGCCCGAACACCAGCAGCTCGAGGCCCGGGGAGATCGCGCAGATCAGCGTTCCCGCCGAGAAGATCGACATGGCGAGCATGTAGATCGGCCGGGTGTGGATGCGCTGCAGCAGGAAGCCGGTGATGGGAATGACCACGGCCATGGTCAGCAGGAAGGCCGTCGTCAGCCACTGCGCGGCCGAGGCGGTCACGCCGAGGTCGTTCATCAGCGGCTGGATGGCAACGCTCATGATAGTCTCGTTGAGGAAGACGACAAAGGTCAAGACCAGCAGCAACGCAATGACCAGCCGGTTACGCGCGGCAGTCGATGGTTCGACCGATGCGGCGGCGGGCACCGAAGAGATGTCGTCCAGGGCTTCGCTACTCATGGCCGGCCTGCTTTCTGAGCGAGAGTTCGATAGGGGGGCGGGGTGTATTGCATGGAAGTCGGACCTGTACCAGTGGGGGATTCGCATGACCCATCTGCGCTGCCGCCGGGTCAGTTTGTGTCAGCAGCAAGAGTGGTTCCACGCCACGACGGGCGGGGCATGCCGGAATCGACAGGGTCACCCGGAAAACTACAGCGGTTTCTCGGCCAGGGACCGGAACGCGTCCGGCACCCGTTCGCGCTGGTCGAGGGCGACTTCCCCGTAAGCGATGGCCTGGCGGCCGAAACGGCTGCGGACCTTGTCCACGGCATGGTCGGCGACGAGGCGCGCGCGGCCTTGCCGGCTGCCCGCACGACGGGCCTCGCCGGAGAGGCCGAGCGGCAGTTCGAGCTGCACCAGCGGGTCCCTGACGAGCTGGGCCACCGAAATGGCCAGCAACGTGATCGTCGTCTCGTCCGGGTGGTCGGCACGAACGATGCGCACCAGGTCGCCCGCGATCTCGGCAAGGCTGGCAGTGGCGGCAACGGGGGAATCGATGCTCATCGAGCGGGTCACGGCGCTCATGTCGCGAAAGCGGACGCGCACCGTCACCGTGTAGCCGAACCAGGACCTGGCCCTCAGCCGCGAGGCGATGCGGTCGGCGAGGTGGTTGAGCGTCGGGCGCCAGGTCGCCTCGGTGAAGGGTTTGCGGCCCAGCGCCGATTGGGCCCCGGCGGAGCGGGCGCGCTGGTGGGTGACGATGGCGCGCGGGTCGCGGTTCCAGGCGAGGCTGCTGAGCTTCTCGCCCGCGGCCGGCCCGAGGATGCGCTGCACCCACTCGACCCGCTTTTCCGCGAGTTGCCCGATGGTCAGGATGCCTTCGTCTTCGAGCTTGCCTTCGGTCACCGGTCCCACGCCCCACATCAGCGACACCGGCAGGGGATGGAGAAACTCGAGCTCGGTCGCCGGATCGACGACCACCAGCCCGTCGGGCTTGGCGACCTGCGAGGCGACCTTGGCGAGGTGCTTGGTCCGCGCCACGCCCACGGAGATGGGCAGGCCGACCTCCGCCCGCACCCGGGCGCGGACCGTGCCTGCGATGGTCTCTGCCGACCCGAACAGGTGCTCGCAACCGGCGATATCGGCGAAGGCCTCGTCGATCGAGATACGCTCGACCAGCGGCGTGTAGTCCGAGAGGATGGCGATCGCGGCGTCCCCGAGCCGCTGGTACTCCTCGAAGTGGCCGCCGGTAAAGATCAGCTCGGGGCAGAGCTCACGTGCCGCCCAGCCAGACATGCCGCCGCGCACCCCGAAGGCCTTGGCCTCGTAGGAGGCGGCGAGGACGACGCCGCCGCCCACCGCGATGGGCTTGCCGCGCAGGCTCGGATCGAGCAGCTGCTCGACCGAGGCGTAGAAGGCATCGAGGTCGGCATGGAGGATGGTGGCACGGTCCATTCTATGCTCCGGATGAGAACATAAAGCGAACAAGCCGTCGGTCTTGTCAAGGCGGGCGTCAGGCCCGGGCCAACTCCAGCAGGCGGTCCTCCTCCTCGGGCACGTTCTCGCAGAGACGCGCTGCGGCGAGGACCGGGAGCCAGGCGAGGATGTCGCCCCGGGCCAGGCCGGAGGCGGCCGCATAGCGCTCGAGATAGGGCTCGGCGAACTGCGCGCCGCCCTGGAGCATCAGGAGATAGCTGCGGCAGGCATCCGCCGCCGGTGGACCCGCGGTTGCGTCGGGCCAGTCGACGATGGTCGCGTCAGCCGGGCTGCCGATCAGGTTGAACGGGTGGAAGTCGCCATGGCAGAGCCGGTTGCCGTCGGGCAGGGTCGCGAAAAGCGCGAGCAGACGCCGCCGCAGCCCGTCGCCGAGCCGCGGCGCCGCGGCAAGGCGGTCGGCCAGGCGCAGCTTCAGCGGATGGAGGCGAAGCTCGGTCTGCCGATGCACCCGCAGGTGCAGGGCCACCATCGCGTCGAGCACCGCCGGAACGAGCGCAGCATCGGACAGCGCCAGCTCGGCCAACGGCCGGCCGGAGGCACGCGACATCACCAGACCCCAGCGCCCGGCGAAATGCCCGGCGCCGATGGCCTGCGGCACCGGCAGGCCGTGGTCGCCGACAATCGCAAGGATGGCGGCCTCGGCAAATGCGGTCGAGCGCGCCTCCGGATTGCGGTAGAGCTTCAGCGCGTCGCTGCCATATTCGAACGTCTCGGCGACCTTGCCCGAGCCGATCAGCGGTCCGATGCGATCCATCAGGCGAGGGCCGCCCTGAGCGCGGCGGCAATGGTATGACGGCCCCGGGTGAGCTGCAGGGCCTTGCCGATGGACCTCGGCTCGACGAGCACGGCGACAGTGACGGCGGCGACGTCCTCGCGCGGCACCGAGTTCAGCTCGAGTGCCTGCTGGCTGATCTCGACCTTGCCGGTGCCGGCCCCGTCGGTGAGTTCGCCCGGCTCGATGATGGTCCAGTCGAGGTCCGAGTTCGCCAGGTGTTTTCCCGCGGCGCGCTTCTGGCGGTAGTAGTCCTTCATCTCCGCATCCATCGAGCGGGTGGAGAGCCCCGTCGAGGCCCCGATGGCCGAGATCGACACATAGCGCTTCACGCCGGCCTTCCCGGCCGCGCGGACAGTCCGGAGCGTTCCGGTGCGATCGAGTTCGCTGGTCTCGCCGGCGGCCGAACCGGCGGCGAAGACCACCGCGTCGGAGCCCTTGATGGCATCGACGACGGTGTCGAAGTCCGAGGCTGCGAGATCGAGGAGCCGGACCTCGGCGCCGAGCTTCACCAGCTCCGCCATGTGGCGGACGTTGCGGATCGTGGCGACGGCCGTGTGGCCCGCCTCGATGAGCTTTTCGACGACCAGCCTGCCGGTGCGGCCGGAGCCGCCGATGACGGTGACGCGCATGATGCCTACCTCCACCCCCCGAGCCTGCCGCACCTGCACGGATCGGGCAAGCACCTCGGTCGGCTCAGTCCGCCAGCGACTCCACGATCCCCTTCGTCACGCTGCCCTCGGCCGGATAGAGCGGGATCAGGCAGGCTTGCAGGGCATGGTAGATGTCGCCCTTGCCGACGAACAGCGAATAGGCCGGCTGCATGTCCTCGGTGAGCTGCTCGTGCCAGGCGCCGTTGACATGGTCGATATGGTGCCGCGCGATCACGTCCCAGATCCTGCGGTACCAGGTCTCGTGGAAGTCGGCGGGGCGATGCGCCTGCAGGAAGGCCGCGGCGCCGACGCCTTCGGACACCGGCCACCAGAGCTTGTGACGCATGTCGGGCCGGTCGGACCAGTCGAGGTTGTAGAAGAAGCCGCCATGCGTCTGGTCCCAGCCGATGGTGACGGCCTGCCGGAACAGGGCCTCCGACGCCTCCGGCATCCAGGCGTGAACCTTGCCGCCGAGCGCCCAGAGCTGCAGCACGAGGCGCGACCACTCCAGCCAGTGCCCCGGGGTGGTGCCGGGAGGGCGGAACATCTGGTCTCCGGTATAGCCCTTGTCCACGCCCCACTCGGCGTCGAAATGCTCGGCGATGCGGAAGCCGTTCTCGCGGGCGCGGCGGTTGATGATCAGGTCGGCGATGCTCTCGGCCTTGTCGAGGTACGCACGCTCGCCGGTGACCTCGAAGGCAGCCATCAGCGCCTCGGTCAGGTGCATGTTCGAGTTCTGGCCGTGATAGTCCGAGATCGGCGACCAGTCGGCGTTGAACTCCTCGTCGATGGCGCCATGCCTCTCGTTCCAGAAGCGCGTCTCGATCACCTCGGTGACATCGGCGATCATCCGGTCGGCCAGCGGATGCCCGAGCAGTTTCGCGCTCGAGGCGGCAAGCAGCACGAAGGCGTGGCCGTAGCCCTGCTTCCGGCCCCGGTCGGCGGGGCCGTCGTCATCGACGGCCCAGAAATAGCCGCCGCGGCCGGCATCGCGGTGGTTGTTCCAGAGGTAGTTCATGCCGTGGTCGACGATGGGATCCGAACCCGGCCGTCCGAGCAGGCTGCCGATGGCGAAGCAGTGCACCATGCGCGCGGTGGAATGGATGCCGCGCACGGGGTTATGCGGCTTGACCGGCGCGCCGGCCGCGGTGAGTTCGAAGAAGCCGCCCGCGGGATTGAACGAACGGTTGCCGTAGAAGGCGAACAGCGCCTCCGCCTGATCGCGCAGCCACTGCCGATGGTAAGGCCGTGTCAGCCAGGGTGTATCGTGTTTGGTGGACGGCATGGCGGGCTCCCTCGATCTTGTCCTTTGCCGATAGGGCTACAGGAGCCGTGTCGCCCTGCGCAAGTGACCCTGAGGAGGGACGGCGCGAACGCCCTTCGCCTTGACGATGGTCAAGCCGTTCCCGCCGGCCTTCGCTAGGCTGCGCCGGGAGAGAAGGAGATCCATCATGGATGAGGTCAAGACCAGTTCTGCCGCCGCCTCGCGCCGCTCCGCTGGCTCCAAGATGAAGGCCGCCGTGTTCGTCGAACCCGGCCGGATCGAGCTGGAGGACAAGCCGATCCCCGATATCGGCCCGCTCGATGCGCTGATCCGCGTCACCACCACGACGATCTGCGGCACGGACCTGCATATCCTCAAGGGCGAGTATCCGGTCGAAAAGGGGCTGACCATCGGGCACGAGCCGGTCGGCATCATCGAAAAGCTCGGCTCGGCCGTCAGCGGCTTCAAGGAAGGGCAACGCGTCATCGCCGGAGCGATCACGCCGTCCGGCCATTCGATGGCGTGCCTGTGCGGCTGCGCCTCCCAGGATGGGCCCGACACGCGCCACGGCTTCAAGGCCGCCGGAGGGTGGCGTTTCGGCAATACCATCGATGGCGCGCAGGCCGAATACCTGCGGGTGCCGGACGCGATGGCGAACCTCGCGGTGGTGCCGGACAACCTCTCCGACGAACAGGTGCTGATGTGCCCCGACATCATGTCGACAGGCTTCTCCGGCGCCGAGAGCGGCAAGATCCGGATAGGGGACACGGTCGTCGTGTTCGCCCAGGGGCCGATCGGGCTCTGCGCCACGGTCGGCGCGCGCCTCATGGGCGCCACCCGCATCATCGCCGTCGAGAGCGTGCCCGAGCGCCAGGCCGTCGCCCGGAAGCTGGGGGCGGACGACATCGTCGATTTCAGCAAGGTCGACCCGGCCGAGGAGATCATGCGGCTGACGGACGGGCGCGGGGTCGACGTCGCCATCGAGGCGCTGGGGCGGCAATCCACCTTCGAGGGCGCCCTCAGGTGCCTGCGGCCGGGTGGCCGGCTGTCGTCGCTGGGCGTCTACTCGAGCGATCTCACGATCCCGCTCGATGCCTTCGGCGCCGGCCTTGCCGACAAGTCGATCGTAACGACCCTCTGCCCGGGGGGCAAGGAGCGCATGACGCGCCTTCTCAGCGTGGTGGCGTCGGGCCGCGCCGACCTCACGCCGCTGGTCACGCACAAGTACAAGCTCGACGACATCGTCGCGGCCTACGACCTGTTCGGCCACCAGCGCGACGGTGTGCTCAAGGTCGCGGTCACGCCCTGATCGACGCCTGGATCAAGAAAGGCCCGGGATCGCTCCCGGGCCTTCCGTGTTGTCGTGCCTGCCAGCGGAGCGCTTACGCCCCGCCGGTCATGTGGGCCAGCACCGCCAGCAGCAGCAGGGCCACGATGTTGGTGATCTTGATCATCGGGTTCACGGCCGGACCGGCAGTGTCCTTGTAGGGGTCGCCGACGGTGTCGCCGGTGACGGAGGCCTTGTGGGCGTCCGAGCCCTTGAAGTGCTTGACCCCGGCCGAGTCGGTGAAGCCGTCCTCGAAGCTCTTCTTGGCGTTGTCCCAGGCGCCGCCACCGGCGGTCATGGAGATGGCGACGAAGAGGCCGGTGACGATGACGCCCATCAGCATGGCGCCGAGAGCCGAGAAGGCGGCGGCGGTGCCGGCGATCCAGTAGATCACGACGAAGACGATGATCGGCGAGAGCACCGGGAGCAGCGAGGGAACGATCATTTCCCGGATCGCGGCCTTGGTCAGCATGTCGACGGCCCTGGCGTAGTCAGGCTTCGAGGTGCCGGCCATGATGCCCGGGTCGGCCTTGAACTGCCGGCGGACTTCGACCACGACCGACTGCGCGGCGCGGCCGACGGCGGTCATCGACATGCCGCCGAAGAGGAAGGGCAGCAGGCCGCCGAAGAGCAGGCCGACGACGACATAGGGATCGGCGAGCGAGAAGCTCAGCGGCCCGAGGCCGTAAAAGAACGAGCCTTCCGCCGCGTTGGCCGAGAAGTACTGCAGGTCCTGCGTATAGGCGGCGAAGAGCACCAGCGCGCCGAGGCCGGCCGAACCGATGGCGTAGCCCTTGGTCACGGCCTTGGTGGTGTT
>JAEYZJ010000250.1 GCA_023430705.1 Pseudomonadota bacterium
ACCTCGGGGTCTGGGCCCCCGACTTCGAGGCGTGCGGCGACGTCGACCGGGCGACGGCCGGGACCTACCTCGTCGCGACGCCGGTGAGCATTCGATACGGCGAGGGGCTGCCCCAGATCGTCACGGCCGTTCCGGCGACGGAAGGCAGGATCACCATCGAGGCGGGCGGCAGGAGTTTCGACATCGTCCAGCTCGGGGCCGATTCGATCACGCTCAACGGCTCGCCGATGGTGCGCTGCACCACGCCCTAGGCGGAATCGGCGGGCGGGCGGCCGGCCGTCGCGGCGAACAGCGCGATGGCCGCCGCATTCGAGACGTTCAGCGACTTGATCGGACCGGGCATGTCGAGCCGGACCATTTCGTCGCAGAGTTCGCGCGTGCGTTGCCGCAGGCCCTTGCCCTCGGCGCCGAGGACAATCGCGATCGGCACGTCGTCGGTGCGGGGGCGAAGCGGGGCGGGGGCCTCGGAATCAAAGCCGATCACCCGCAGGCCCCGCTGCTTCAGCGTCTCGATGGCGTCGCCGAGATTGCGCACCTCGATCATCGGAACGAGGTCGAGGGCGCCGGAAGCGGCCTTGGCCATGACGCCGGTTTCGCGCGGGGAGTGGCGGGCCGTCGTGATCACCGCATCGGCGCCGAAGGCGCAGGCGGTGCGGAGGATGGCGCCGACATTGTGCGGATCGGTCAGCTGGTCGAGAACGACCACAAGGCGCGGATCGTGCACGTCGTTGAGGCCGAAACGGCTGACGGCCTCGACCTCGAGCGCCACGCCCTGGTGGACGGCGTCGGCGCCCAGCAGCCGGTCGAGTTCCTTCGGCGTCGTCTCGGTGTACTTCATGTCCACCGTGCTGCCATCCTCCCTCAGGCGCATCAGCGCGTTGGGCGTGACGAGCAGTGCGCGCTTCTCGCGGCGCGGATTGGCGAGGGCGGCGCGCACGGTGTGCAGCCCGTAAAGGTAGACCGGACCGGTATCCGGATCGTATTTCGGCTTGGGCGGAAACTTGTTGCGGCTCATGCCGATGCGGTAGCGGTTTTGAACAGGTGCGGCAAGAGACGCACGGCGGTCATATTCGCTGTTGACAGGTCCGGCTCCCGTCAGCATAAACCGCACGCGCTCCGGACCGATGGTTCGGGTGCCTGGCGAAAGCCAGCGGTTCCCAAGGGACCGGGAGAGTGTCCCGAGTGGCAAAGGGGGCGGACTGTAAATCCGCTGGCTAAGCCTTCGTAGGTTCGAGTCCTACCTCTCCCACCACCCCCTTTTTCCGGGGTTGCCGTATCCCCGCCGCCCTAGATTCCCTACATGACCGGTGTGCAGGTCTGGACGCGGGCGCAACCACTTCCAGCCGCTACCCAGTCACCGCTTGTCACGGTCCATGACGAGGAAGCGAGATACTCCTCGCCGAACTGGAAGGCGTCTTCCCGCTTCATCATGCCGTGAACGTGAATCGACGGTTTGCTGTGCTCTTCGCGCAGCGCGTCGTCGACATGCAGGTCGACGACCTGCCGGACTTCGCCGCCGCTTATGACGCGCCGGACCTTGCCGGCATCATCGACAATGCGCGTGACCCAGCGGCCCGAGTCGTAGTCGGGGCCCTCTACGAAGTCGATATAGGTGTAGTAGGTGCCCGAGCCGAGCGCATCCCACGGTGGCGGGACGGCGCCGGCGACCGTGAACTTGTTCACCAGCAGGCCATCGATCAGCGCCACGGCGAGGGCGTTGTCCGGGAAGATCGCCGGCACATAGTCCACGCCACCGCTCTTCAGCTCCGGGCTGTGGCGTCCGGCGTCGTAGAACTGCGTGGCCCTCGCGCGTTCGATGATGCGCTGGCCGTCGGAGAGGGGAGCGCCTCGGGCGCCCGAGATGATGAGGTCGACCCTGCCTGTCTGCCTGCGCCCGGCAGCCACTCCGCCGTCGGTGCCGGCCGCCTCATGTTGAGCGCTGGCTAAACCTGTAGATGAGCCGAATGCCGCAGTCGCAGCTGCCGCCATTACAAGGACATCGCGCCGTTCCATTGTGCCACCGCACTTCTGTTGCTCGAACACCGTGACAGTTAACACAAGGTATATCAGTTCATGCGCGCTTTATAGTATGAACGAAGGGTTGCGGATGGTGCGGAATGGCACGCGTTACTGTGGCGCGAGCGCCGAAAGCTGTCGTGTGCAGGGTGTGCGGGAGCGTCTCAGCAACCCCCTTGCCAGTGTGCGGCTGATGCCACTAAAAGCGCAGTCGCTTGCGGCGCGGGTGTAGCTCAATGGTAGAGCAGCAGCCTTCCAAGCTGAATACGAGGGTTCGATTCCCTTCACCCGCTCCAACTTCCCCCTTCAGATCGCAGCCTGCCGGGCCTCCTCGACGATCCAGTCGCGGAAGGCCCTGATCTTGGGCACGTTGCGCCGGTTCTCCGGGTAGGCGAGCCAGTAGGCCGTGCCTTCCTCGATGACGCGCTCGAGCGGCTGGATCAGGCGGCCCTCGGCCAGCTCGCGCTGGAAGTACTCGGGCGTCAGCAGCGTGACGCCCTGGCCGGCCATGGCGGCGATGGCATCGAAGGTCTGCAGGTTCATCGACGGGGTCTTCTGGTCACGCAGCACGTCGTGGGGCAGGCCGTAGGCGTCGAGCCAGCGCAGCCACCACGGGTCGGTCGAATCGAGGAGCGGCAACTTCAGGATGTCGGCCGGTTCGTGGATGCCGCCGATGGAGGCCGCGAGACCGGGCGACAGCATGGGCGTGAAGCGCGCGTCGAACAGCTTGATGGCGACGAGGCCGGGCCATTGGCCCATGCCGGCCCGGATGACGACGTCGACTTCCTCGCGGTTGAAGTCGACCAGCCGGTGTGTGGTTTCCAGGCGGACGCCGATCCGGGGATGGCGGAGCTGGAAGATGCCGAGCCGCGGCGCCAGCCACTGCGCGGCGAAGGTGTGCATGGTGTTGACGATCAGCGTGCCGCCCTCGCCCTCGCCGAGATCGGCGAAGGCCTCGCGCAGGATATCGAAGCCCCGGGTGATCTCGGGGGCGAGGCGCTGGCCCGCTTCGGTGAGGGCCACCTCGCGCGGCCGGCGGAGAAACAGGGGAGTCCCGACGCGTTCCTCGAGCAGCTTGATCTGGTAGCTGACGGCGGCCTGCGTCATGCCGAGCTCGGCCGCGGCCCTCGTGAAGCTCAGCAGGCGGGCGGCGGCTTCGAAAACGCGGACCGCGGCCAGTGGAGGGAGATTGGCTGACATAAGGCCTCCTTATGCATGCTACCCGAGGTTTCGTTGGCGATCAAAGGACTCCGGGCGCAAACCTTAGCAGACGCATCGAACCGATGGAGATACCGATGCTCTACAAGGAAGAGAATCGCCGGTCGAGACTGTGGCGCTGGCTGCGGGGACTGGGCACGCGGCGCGGGCAAATCACCGACATTCGCGAACTGAGCCCGTACCTGAGGGCCGACATCGGCGCGCGGGATGGCGAACCGACGTTTCGCGACTGAGCGCGAGCGCCTGCGGGCCCGGCTGGAAAGGTAGCCCGGACCCCGGGCGGCCCGGTGAACCGCGCCTGTCGCGGCTGGCGCGGCGCGAGCCGGCGCAGGGCCGCGCGGTGCGGGAGAAGGGGGCACGCAAACTTGCGCAGTGGGCGGCCCCTTGCCCCTTGCGGAGCCCGTTCCTTTTCAGTAGAGGGAGGGCCGCAGGTTTTAGGGGTATAGCTCAGTTGGTAGAGCATCGGTCTCCAAAACCGAGGGTCGAGGGTTCAAGTCCTTCTGCCCCTGCCACCTGCTCACCTTTCCGGACAGCCGCGCCCGAGACTGCCGAGGCCCGATAACCAGGGCCACATGGCGGGCGCCGTCTTTGCTGCCGGGAGGGTCGCCCGGCGGGCGCGCCCCCGTGGATTTGGGGTTGCATTAGGAATGGCAAGCCACTAGATACCGGTTCCCAGCCGCCCGGGGTGACTCGCGCGGTTGTTGGTTTTTGGCCGCGAGGCCACATTGAAAGTATGGCTGATGGCTGGCGCGAACCCCCTGAAATTTCTGCAAGAAGTTCGGCAGGAGGTTGGCAAGGTCACGTGGCCGACGCGGCAGGAAACGATGATCTCCACGATCATGGTGCTGATCTTCGTGACGCTCGCGAGCATCTTCTTTCTTGCTGCAGACCAGATTATCCACTGGCTCGTGCAGCTGATGCTGTCGATCCGCTGAGCACAAAACGGATTCTTAGGAGCTACGGCGCGGCATGGCCAAACGCTGGTACATCGTTCAGGCTTACTCGAACTTCGAGCGCAAGGTTGCTGAGGACATCAAGCAGAAGGTCGCTCAGAAAAAGCTCGAGGAACTGTTCGACGACGTGATCGTGCCGACCGAGAAGGTCGTCGAGATGCGCCGCGGGCGGAAGGTCGATGCCGAGCGGAAGTTCTTCCCCGGCTACGTGCTGGTGAAGATGGAAATGACCGACCAGGCGTTCCACCTCATCAAGAACACGCCCAAGGTGACCGGCTTCCTCGGTTCGGGCGACAAGCCCATGCCGATCTCCGAAAAGGAGGCCATGGCCATCCTGCAGCAGGTGCAGGAAGGCGTGGAGCACCCCAAGCCTTCGGTTTCGTTCGAGGTCGGCGAGCAGGTGCGGGTGGCCGACGGTCCGTTCGCCAGCTTCAACGGCGTGGTGGAAGAAGTCGACGAGGAGCGTTCGCGCCTCAAGGTGGAAGTTTCGATCTTCGGGCGTCCGACGCCGGTCGAACTCGAGTACGGTCAGGTCGAGAAGGTCTGACCCTGTCGTTGCGCCAGCACGACTTGCTGGAGTGACACGCAAGGAATTCGGCGCAAGCCGATGCGGTAGCTGCAAGGTTACCGGAAAACCGTGGGAGGGTAGGGTGCTTCGCCAGGCGCCCGTAAGTCCCGGACCACGGCGTCTCACCGCCCGGGTGACGCCGGGCAGCGTTTGAAAGGACGTATCATGGCAAAGAAGATTACTGGCTACCTGAAGCTTCAGGTTCCGGCCGGCTCGGCGACCCCGTCGCCCCCGATCGGTCCCGCGCTCGGCCAGCGCGGCCTCAACATCATGGAATTCTGCAAGGCGTTCAACGCCAAGACGGCAGACCAGGAAAAGGGTTCTCCGACCCCGGTCGTGATCACCATCTACGCGGACAAGAGCTTCACGTTCGAGACGCGCCTGCCGCCGGTGACCTACCTGCTCAAGAAGGCGGTGAACCTGAAGTCCGGCTCCAAGCTTCCGGGCAAGGAATCGGCCGGCACCATCACGCAGAAGCAGATCCGCGAGATCGCCGAAGCCAAGATGAAGGACCTCAATGCCTACGACGTCGAGCAGGCAGCGAGCATGATTGCCGGTTCCGCCCGTTCGATGGGCCTGCAGGTGGAGGGCTGACATGACCAAGCTCGGTAAGCGTACCGCTGCGATCCGCGAAGGCATCGACCGCAAGAAGCTCTATGGCGTCGAAGAAGCCATCAAGCTGGTCAAGGACCGCGCCAAGGCCAAGTTCGACGAGACCGTCGAAGTCGCCTTCAACCTGGGCGTCGACCCGCGCCACGCCGACCAGATGGTCCGTGGCGTCGTGAACCTGCCCAACGGCACCGGCAAGACCGTTCGCGTCGCCGTGTTCGCCAAGGACGCCAAGGCTGACGAGGCTCGCGCCGCGGGTGCCGACATCGTCGGTGCGGAAGATCTCGTCGAGATCGTCCAGTCCGGCAAGATCGAGTTCGACCGCGTGATCGCCACTCCGGACATGATGCCGCTGGTCGGCCGCCTCGGAAAGATCCTCGGCCCGCGCAACCTGATGCCGAACCCGAAGGTCGGGACCGTGACCCCGGACGTCGCCGGTGCGGTCAAGGCGGCCAAGGGCGGTGCGGTCGAGTTCCGCGTCGAGAAGGCAGGCATCCTGCACGCCGGCGTCGGCAAGGCCTCGTTCTCCGAGCAGGCGCTGCTCGAGAACATCAAGGCGTTCGCCGATGCGGTGAGCAAGGCGAAGCCGTCGGGCGCCAAGGGCACCTACGTCAAGCGCGTCGCCGTTTCGTCGACCATGGGCCCCGGCGTCCATGTCGATCCCTCGTCGGTCCACTAAGACCGACTGAACAGTTTCCGGCGGCTTCGGCCGCCGGAGAATGCCGATCGCGAGACCGGCAGAAGTCCTGTCCGAGACTGCGGGTACGCTGCAAGGCGCCTAAACCGAGAGGGCCCGCATAGATGGGGTGAAGACCGGAATTCGTTCCGGTTCGAACCAGGCCAGTTGCCGCCACCGGGCATTTCGCCCTCCGACGGTCAGCCGGTTGACAGGCATCAACCGCTGCACTCCCGAAACGGAGGGCAGCAATTGGCAAACGGTCCGGGACCTATCTCCGGGCCATATGTGGAGACTAGCAGTGGAAAGAGCGGAAAAGGCTGAGCTCGTCACTTCGCTCCAGGCGTCGTTTGCGACGGCTGGGTCGATCGTGGTTGCTCAGAATGCCGGCTTGACCGTTGCCGACCTGGAGAATCTGCGCAGGCAGATGAAGCAGGCCGGAGGCACGATCAAGGTCGCCAAGAACCGCCTCGCCAAGCTTGCTCTGAAGGATACCGACAACGCCGACATCTCGGCCCTGTTCACAGGTCCGACCGTCGTCGCCTTCGCAACGGATCCCATGATCGCGCCGAAAGTCGCGGCCGCTTTCGCCGACAAGAACCAGAAGTTCGTGGTTCTCGGTGGCGCAATGGGGAAGACCGGGCTCGACGCCAACAACGTCAAGGCGCTCGCCACGATGCCGTCGCTGGACCAGCTTCGCGCCACGCTCGCAGGGATGCTCAAGCAGCCCGGCACGCGTATCGCGTCTGTCCTGCAGGCTCCGGGCGGTGCGGTTGCACGGGTCATCTCGGCTCACGCCGAGAAGAGCAACGCCGCATAGGCAACTACTCACGTGGGGCCATCCCGGCCCGCCACGGTTCGAACTGAAACTGAAACGCGAAAGTGAACTCAAATGGCTGATCTCGCCAAACTCGTAGACGACCTGTCGGCTCTCACCGTCCTCGAGGCTTCGGAACTGTCGAAGATGCTCGAAGAGAAGTGGGGCGTTTCGGCTGCCGCTCCGGTCGCCGTTGCCGCTGCTGCTCCGGGCGGTGCCCCGGCTGCCGCCGCTGAAGAGAAGACCGAATTCGACGTGATCCTCGCCTC
>JAEYZJ010000253.1 GCA_023430705.1 Pseudomonadota bacterium
CCTCGCTGCGGGAGAACGGGTGGGCCTGATCGGCGAATCCGGATCGGGCAAGTCCCTGACGGCGATGGCGGCAACCGGCCTGCTGCCGCGCGCCATCGAAGCGCGCGGTTCCGTGCTGCTCGGCGGACACCAGGTGATCGGCGAGACCGACCGGGTCCTCAACGGGCTGCGCGGGAGCGTCGCGGCCTTCGTATTCCAGGAGCCGCTGACGGCTCTCGATCCGCTGATGCGGGTGGGCCGGCAGGTCGCGGAACCGCTGCAACGGCGGGCGCGACGCGAGGGCCGCGACCTTGGCGGACGCGAGCTCGAGCGGGACGTGATCGATCTGCTGGAACAGGTGGCGCTGCCGCAGCCGGAGCGCATCGCGCGCGCCTATCCGCACGAAATCTCGGGCGGCCAGCGCCAGCGCGTCGCCATTGCCATGGCGCTGGCGTGCCGGCCCAGGCTGCTGATCGCGGACGAGCCAACCACGGCGCTCGACGTGACCACGCAGGCGGAGATCATCCGGCTGCTCGACGGGCTGGTGCGGGAGAGGAACATGGCGCTGCTGTTCATCAGCCACGACCTTCCCGTGGTCGCCGGGATCGTCGACCGGGTCGTCGTGATGCGCAGGGGCGTGCTGGTGGAAGAAGGCCCGGTCGCGACGGTGTTCGGCTCCCCGCAGCACGAGTACACGCGCTCGCTGGTGGCGGCGGCGCGGGCGCTGGATGCAGCGCTGGACGGTGCAGCATGAGCCTCGTCGCCATCGACAACGTGAGCTTCGGCTACGGACGCGGACGGCGCGTGCTGGACGGGGTATCGCTCGACATCGCCGAGGGCAGGAGCGTCGGCCTCGTCGGCGAATCCGGATCGGGCAAGACCACCCTCCTCCGCCTGCTGCTCGGGTTGCAGCGGCCCGACGCGGGCACGATCCGCTTCGACGGCGCCACGCTCGACACGCGCAGCGCCGGCTTCATGCGGACCTACCGCCGGCAGGTGCAGGCGGTTTTCCAGGACCCCTATTCGTCGCTCGATCCGCGCCAGAACGTGTTCGGCGTCGTTTCCGAGCCGCTGCGATCGCTGCGCATCGAGGGCGACCGGCGCGAACTGGTGCAGTCGGCGCTCGAGTCGGTCGGGCTCGATCGCGACATCCTCAGGCGCTATCCGCACGAGTTCTCGGGCGGGCAGCGGCAGCGCATCGCCATTGCGCGCGCGATCGTCGCCAAGCCGCGACTGCTGCTCGCCGACGAGGCGGTGAGCGCGCTCGACCTGTCCACCCGCATCCGCATCGTCGAACTGCTGAAGCAGCTCGCGGCCGGCATGACGCTGGTCTTTGTGTCGCACGACCTCGGCGTCGTGGCGGCGCTCTGCGACGAGATCGTGATCCTCGAGCGGGGCCGGATCGTCGAGAGCGGACCGACGCGCAGAATCCTCGACGACCCTCAACACCCTTACACGCGGACCCTGCTGAGCAGCGTGCCGCGCATGCCCGCCTGACCCAAGGACGACTCCAATGACCACCATCCCCGCCGACTACCCGGCCCGGCTCGACGCCTGGAAGGCGCTGCGCCTCAGGAACCTCAAGGCCGCCAACGGCTGGCTGAACATCATCGGCCGCTACTGGCTGGAGCCCGGCTCGGTGACGGTCGGCAGCGCCGGCGACAACGACATCGTCCTGTCGGCCGGACCGGCGCATGTCGGCACGATAACCGAGGACGAGACGGGCGTGACCTTCGCGCCGGCCGACGGCGGCGAGCCGCTGCGACTGACGCTCGACAAGCAGAGGCCGCCGCAGTTCGAGGTCGGCCCGCTGCTGCTCGAAGTCACGACCATGAACGGCGAGAACGCCCTGCGCGTGCGCGACAAGGAGTCGAAGGCTCCCGAGGCGCTCGCGGCCATCGACTACTTCCCGGTGCGGCCCGAGTGGCGGATCGTTGCCGAGTGGGTGCCGTTCGAGCAGGAGCTCACGGTGAACACCTCCCACAATATCCCCACGGACGTCGTCGCCACGCACAAGGCGGTGTTCAGCCACGAGGGCCAGACATACGAACTCATCGCGACGCATGGCACGCCGAGCGCGCCGCAGTTCGTGATCCGGGACCTGACTTCGCGCGACAGCACCTATGGGGCGTGCCGGTTCGTCTATGGCGAGGACGTGACGGAGGGCTCGATCGTGCTCGACTTCAACAAGGCGATCAATCCGCCCTGCGCCTTCACCGAACATGCCGTGTGCCCCCTGCCCCCGCCACAGAACGTCCTGCCCTTCCGCATCGAGGCCGGGGAGAAGCGCGTCGAGGTGGCGGGCGCCTGATGATCCTCGGCCCGAAGCACCGCTGACAGCAGGAGCCGGGCGGGCTAGGCTTGCGCGCTTACCAAGGGAGTCTGCCGTGTCCGATGCCCGCCTCACCCTTGCGCGTAACGGCGTTGCGGCACGGTCGCTGGAAGGGATCGTGCCGGCCGAGCGCTATGTCGACACCACGCTGCGGGTGGCGGTTAGCCCGTCGGTGGCGTTGCGGCGGGCCCCCGCACCCGATGCCGAGCAGATGGACCAGCTGCTGTTCGGCGAGACGTTCGAGGTCCTCGACGAGGCCGCGGGCTGGGCGTTCGGGCAGGCGCGGCGCGACGGTTATGTCGGCTATGTGGAGGCGGCCGCGCTCGGGGCACCCGGTTCGGAGCCGACCCACACGGTGCGGGCGTTGCGGACCTACTGCTACTCGGCCCCGAGCATCAAGTCCGCGCCGGTGGGGCTCTATTCGATGAATGCACTCGTGTCGGTCGAGGATCGCGAGGGGCGCTTTGCCAAGACCTCCACGGGTTGGATGGTCGAGACGCACCTTGCACCCCTCGACGAGCCGGCGGCCGATTACGTGGCGGTGGCGGAGCAGTTCGCCGGGACGCCGTACTTGTGGGGCGGACGCGACAGCCTGGGGCTGGATTGTTCGGGCCTCGTGCAGCAGGCGCTCTATGCGGCGGGCCGCGCCTGCCCGCGGGACAGCGACCAGCAGGCGCAGCTGGGCCAGCCCACCGGAACGCTGCGGCGCGGCGACCTCGTCTTCTGGCGCGGACATGTCGCGATCATGGTCGACGACACCAGCATCATCCACGCCAACGCCAACCGCATGGCGGTGACCATCGAGCCGCTGGCGCAGGCGATCGAGCGCACACGGGCGGCCGGCGGAGGTGACCCGACAGCCTATCGCCGGCTCTAGGCGTCAGGCCGGCATCGGCCGGATGAAGTGGTTGGGCGCCAGTTCACGCACCTCGCGCTGCTCGATGGCCGACTGCCGCCGGATGAGGTCGACGTGGTGCAGTTCGTCACTGGCGTGAGCCTCGCCGAAGCGACGGTCCGGATCGGGCACCGCAGACAGCAGCAGGCGGGTATAGGGGTGCTGGGGATTGGCCAGCACGCGCTCCGTCTCTCCCCATTCAACGATCTGGCCGGCATACATGACCATGATCTCCTCGGCGACGTAGCGAGCGGTGGCGATGTCGTGGGTGATGTAGAGCACGGCGAGCCCGAGCTGCCGCTTCATGTCGTTGAGCAGGTTGAGGATGCCGAGGCGCACCGAGACGTCCAGCATCGAGGTGGGCTCGTCGGCGATGATGACCTCGGGGTTCACCGCAAGCGCCCGGGCGATGGAGATGCGCTGGCGCTGGCCGCCCGACAGTTCGTGCGGGTACTTGGGCAGGATCAGCGCCGGATCGAGCCTGACGCGCTTGAGCACCTCGGCGGCCGCGGCCTGCCGCGCCGGTCCCTTCAGGGCCGGCTGGTGGAGGCGGAGCGGGCGCTCGAGGTGGTGGCGGATGGTGTGGACCGGATTGAGCGACGAGAACGGATCCTGGAACACCATCTGCACGGCGCGGCGATAGGCCCCGAGGCTGCCGGCCTTCTCGACCGGCACGCCCCGGAACAGCACCTGGCCGGTGTCCGGCCGGTACTCCCTCATGATGAGGCGGGCGGCCGTCGTCTTGCCCGAGCCGGACTCGCCGACCAGCGCCAGCGTGCGGCCGGGGTGGAGTGCGAACGAGACGGAGCGCGCCGCGGGAACGGGTGTGCCACCCCGGTGGAAGGTCTTCGAGACATTGTCGAGGGCGAGGATGGGGGCGTCCGTCATGCTGCCCCCTGCCCGATGCGCGCGCCGGTGAGGCGCGGGATCGAGGCCCAGAGTTTTCGCGTGTAGTCATGCTGGGGCGAGCGATAGATCGCC
>JAEYZJ010000266.1 GCA_023430705.1 Pseudomonadota bacterium
GGGGGGAGCATCTTCCAGGTGTGGGAGAACGCGGCCCTTGAGCTCGAGATTGGGCGGTACGAGGACGAGTGGTCGTCTCTCAACTTCGCTCGTGGCAGCCTCGACTGGCACATCAACGAGTTGGCCAAGGCGCGGGGCACCGCAGTGGTCATCAGCGACGGCGGTTACAAGATCGAGGCCGAAATCGTCACTTCCTTCCGCTAGTCGCGCCCAACCTCTCCCTTTGACCTTCCCAGTTTCTTGCCATATATGCACGCGACCCGGCCGACGGGGCACCTTGCGGGTGTGGCGGAACTGGTAGACGCACTGGATTTAGGTTCCAGCGCCGCAAGGCGTGGAGGTTCGAGCCCTCTCACCCGCACCAGCTCTTGCGGCGACCACGGCCAAACGAGATTTGAAGAGACAACGGGAAACCCCAATGCAGGTCACAGAAACCCTCAACGAGGGCCTCAAGCGCAAACTCTCCGTGGTCATTCCGGCCAAGGATCTGAGCGAACGGCTCGATGCGCGCCTCGACGAGCTCAAGAGCACGGCGAACATCAAGGGTTTCCGCCCCGGCAAGGTGCCGTCCGCGCACCTGAAGAAGGTCTACGGCCGCTCGGCCATGTCGGAAGTGCTGTCCGACGCCATCAACAGCACCGTCTCAAAGACTCTCGATGAGCGCTCCGAGCGCGCCGCGGCGCAGCCCAAGGTCGACCTGCCGGAAGACCAGGAAGTCATCAACAAGGTGCTCGACGGCGACGCCGACCTCAACTTCGAGGTCAGCTACGAAGTCCTGCCGCCGGTGACGCTGGCCGACTTCAGCTCGCTCGCCGTCGACAAGCCGGTGGTCGAGGTCGACGAGAACGACGTCGACGCCGAAGTGCAGCGCGTCTTCGCGCAGCAGCGCGGCTACGAGGAAAAGGGCGAGGACGGTGTCGTCGAGACCGGCGACCGGCTCGGCCTGAGCTTCAAGGGCACGATCGACGGCGAAGCCTTCGCCGGCGGCTCGTCGGACCACGCCCACCTCACCGTCGGCTCGGGCGAGTTCATCCCCGGCTTCGAGGAGCAGCTGGTGGGCATGAAGAAGGGCGAGACCAAGACCGTCAAGGTCACGTTCCCCAAGGACTATGCCCAGGAGAACCTCGCCGGCAAGGACGCCGAGTTCGAGACCACCATCCTTCACATCGACGGCCCCAAGGCCGGTGAGCTCAACGACGAGTTCGCCAAGAACCTCGGCCTCGAGAACGTCGCGGCGCTCCGCGATGCGGTGAAGGAGCAGATGGCTGCCGCGCTCGAGTCGATGAGCCGCCAGGCGGTCAAGCGCCAGATCCTCGACCAGCTCGACGAGGCCCACAAGTTCGACGTGCCCCAGCAGCTTGTCGACGCCGAATTCGACACCATCTGGCAGCGCGTCGTGCACGAGGTCGAGCACCACGGCCGTTCCTTCGAGGACGAGGGCACGACCGAAGAGGCTGCCAAGGAGCAGTACCGCAAGATTGCCGAGCGTCGCGTGCGCCTGGGCCTCGTGGTCGCCGAGATCGGCAACGTCAACAAGATCGAAGTGACCGAGGAAGAGCACCAGCAGGCGCTGATCGCCGAGGTCCGCCGCTTCCCGGGCCAGGAACAGCAGGTCTACGACTACTACCGCAAGAACCCGCAGGCGCTGGCCGGCCTCCGTGCCCCCGTCTTCGAGAACAAGGTCGTCGACTTCGTGACCGAACTGGCCAAGAAGACCGACAAGCCGATGACCCGCGCCGAACTGGCCAAGATCATCGCGGCGGACGAGGACGAGGTTCCCGAGGAGCACCACCACTAAGGTGCGCCGCTACAGGTGAATTCGAGGCCGCCCTTCGGGGCGGCCTTTCTGTTTTCGGGGCGCGGGGTTAGGCTTCCGGCATGCGCCAGGACCATGCCCTTCTCACCCCATCCGAAATGGGCCGCGCCGACCGGCTGGCCACCGCGGCAGGCACACCCTCGTTCAGCCTGATGGAGGCAGCCGGGGCGGCGGTGGCCGACTGCGTTTCGGCCCGCTATCCCGAGGGGACGGTCCTCGTTCTCTGCGGCCCGGGCAACAATGGCGGGGACGGCTTCGTTGCTGCCGAGCTGCTCCGCCGGGCGGGCCGCGAGGTGCGGCTGGCGCTCGCCGCCGACCGGGCGCGATTGAAGGGCGACGCGGCGCTTGCAGCGGGGTCGTGGGGCGGGCCGATCGAGGCGGCCGACCCGGGTACGATCCAGCCGGCGGCGGTGATCGTCGACGCGCTGCTCGGCGCCGGCCTCGATCGCGACGTCGGGGGCGAACTGGCCGAACTGATCGACGCCGTGAACGCCTCCGGCCTCCCGGTGGTGGCGGTCGACGTGCCGAGCGGCATCGACGGCGCGACGGGCGGGGTGCGGGGGACGGCGATCGACGCCGACGCATCGGTCACCTTCTTCCGGCTGAAGCCCGGGCATCTGCTGCTGCCGGGCCGGGCTCGCTGCGGCGAGGTGATGCTGCGCCAGATCGGTATTCCCGACAGCGTGCTCGACGAGATCGCGCCGCGGCTGTGGCGCAACGGGCCCGACCTCTGGCGGCTGCCCCGGCCCGACCCGGAAGGACACAAGTTCACCCGTGGCCACTGCCTGGTCATGTCGGGCGGTCCGTTGCAGACGGGAGCAAGCCGCCTCACGGCCACGGCGGCGCTGCGCACGGGCGCAGGCCTCGTGAGCCTTGCCGGTGGGGCCGAGGCGCTGCACGTGCATGCCGGCCACGTGACCGCGATCATGCTGAAGCCTGCGGAGGATGCGGACGGCCTGTCGCGGCTCATTGCCGAGCACCGGGTCCGCTGCGTCGCGATCGGGCCCGCGGCCGGGGTCGGCGAGGCGACGCGCGCCAATGTCGGCGCCATCCTCGCGGGCGGGCCGGCGGCAGTGCTGGACGCCGACGCGCTGACGAGCTTCAGGGAGGACCCCTCGGCGCTGTTCGCGGCGATCGGACGGGCCCCCGGCCGGCCCGTGGTGATGACACCGCACGAGGGCGAGTTCCAGCGACTGTTCGGGACGCCCGAAGGCTCCAAGCTCGAGCGGGCCCGGGACGCCGCCCGGCGCTCCGGTGCGGTGGTGATCCTCAAGGGCAGCGACACGGTCGTCGCCGCGCCGGACGGAGGGGCCGTGATCAACGACAATGCGCCGCCCACGCTCGGCACGGCGGGCTCGGGCGACGTGCTGGCCGGCATCGTCGCCGGCTTGCTGGCGCAGGGGATGGAAGGGTTCGACGCGGCCTGCGCCGCGGTGTGGCTGCACGGCGACACCGCGTCACGCTGGGGCAGGCCGGGGCTCATCGCCGAGGACCTCCCCGGCTTGCTGCCCGAAGTGCTCGCCGGGTTGATGGGCCGCTAGAGCTGGGCCTCGATGGCGGCCTTGTCGATCACCGACCAGACCTCGGTGATGTGATCGCCCCGGAAGGCATAGAAGGCGTGCTCGGCGAAGCTCACCCTGCGGCCGTTGACGGGCAGGCCGAGGAAGGTGCCGCGGGGCGTGCAGTCGAAATCGAGACGGGCGGCGACGAGCGGCGCCTGCACCGCCAGGAGCCCGACCTCGAAACGGAGGTCGGGGATTTCGAAGACGTCGCCCTCGAGCATCTTGCGGTAGCCGTCGAGGCCGAGCGCACGGCCGTTATGGACAGCATCTTCGGCCACGAACTCGCCCAGCCGGTCCCAGTCGCGGGCGTTCAGGCAGGCGATGTAGGCGAGATAGACGCTGTCCAGGTCGCTCATCGGTCGCCGCGCTCCATCACCAGGCAACCTCCAGC
>JAEYZJ010000067.1 GCA_023430705.1 Pseudomonadota bacterium
GCCTCCCAGCAGGCCCAGAACGAGCGCGACCTCAAGGAGGCGAACAAGCTCAGGAAGCAGGCCGCCAAGCTGACCAATATCGGCATCAACTCCGGCAGCGACCTGCTGGTGGTAAAGAGCAGGCAGCTGCGCGAACGCGCGGAGCGGATCGAGGGCGCCGTGCAGGCGACACACCGCGACCGCTCGGGCGAGATCCGTCTCGCCAATCGCGGCACGCATGCAAGGCTCCTCGTCGGCATCGAGGACGTGACCGTGTCGACGCCATCGGGCGGAGCCCTGTTCCGGATCGACAAGCTCCACGTGTTCCAGGGCGACCGCATCGTGCTGCTCGGGCGCAACGGGGCTGGCAAGACGCAGTTCGTGCGGCTGCTGCATCGGGCCATGACCGAGCCCGACAGCGTGCCGGGCGTGAAGGTGACGCCCTCGCTGGTGCTTGGCTATACCGACCAGGACATGTCGCAGCTGCCGGTTCGCGACACGCCGGAGAACTTCATCTCGGTAGCGTTCAGGCTGCCGGACGCGCGGGTGCGCAGCCTCCTCGCCGCGGCGGGGTTCACGATCGAGAAGCAGGCAAGGCCGATCGGGCAACTGAGCTTGGGGCAGCGCGCGCGGCTCGGCCTGCTCGCCCTGCGGCTGACCGAGCCCAACTTCTACCTGATGGACGAGCCGACCAACCACGTCGACATCCCCGGCCGGGAGGCGCTGGAGGCGGAGGTCCTGCTGCACGAGGCGACGGCGGTCCTCGTTTCGCACGATCGCAGCTTCGTGCGAAACGTCGGCAATCGTTATCTGCAGATCGAGGGGCGAAAACTGCGCGAGGCCGAGGGTCCGGAGGACTTCTTCGCCGAGCTGACTGTGGAGGTGGAATAGCGCGGCGATGCGCGCTTCGGGTTAGGTCGAATGACCCAAGTCGTGCCGGGGAAGTCCTGCCAATCCACGCCGCATAGGGACCAGGTTACTGGGTGTCGGGCAGATATAATCTTTGCAACCGACGCAGGTAACTTCTAATTCAGGATCGCTGGATAGTCTATCCGCCAAATGGGATGGACACCATGGGCAGTTCTCTTGGGGAAGAACGGTTACCGCAGCGCGCACCCGATCGCCGGGCCGAGTTGCGGTACGACGGCGGGCTCACCGCCACCTTCACCTATACACCGCGGTCGGGCGGCGGGGTTCGGGCAGTCAGTTGCACCGTCCTGAGCCTTTCTGCATCGGCCATGGTGATCGCCGCGCCGGTGCAGGGCATGGTGGGCGAGCATCTGTGGGTCGAGCTCGAGGGCTTCGGGCTGGTGCGCTGCGAGATCGAGCAACTGCGCGATGATGGCTTCGTCTGCGTCAACCTGCTCAAGGAAGACGCGCAGCGCCGGCTGGCGATCTGGGTGTCCTGGCTTCGCCGCCGCGGCGGAAGGCTGGCCGGCGACCAGCGGGCGTTCATGCGCCTGCGCCCCCGCGATGCCCGCACCTCGGTGATCTTTGCCGATGGAACGGGCGCCGACGTGCTGCTCAGCGACGTGTCGCGCTCCGGCGCCGCAATCGCCTGTTCACGATCCGTCGAGATCGGCGAGCTGGTGCAGGTCGGGCGGGTGCCCGCCCATGTCGCGCGGATCGTCGAGGGCGGTTTCGCGGTTGCCTTCGACCAGGTGCTGGAAGCGGCGGACGCCGACCGCCTGGTCGCGGGCTATGAGGTTGTGCTGAATCCGGCGAGCAAGGCGGTATAGAATGCATTCCATGGCCCAGAAGGGCTCCCCGACTGCGGCGCAGAACATGCCTGCCCGCGTGGACACCCGCTTCATCGGCGACCTGATGGGAAGCTACGTGCTGGCCAGTCGCGCCCAGGGGCAGAGTGCGGTGCAGGTCTTCGCCTGCCGCGCCCGCAGCATTTCCGCCTTCGAGGCCGTGATCAACGCGCCGGTTTCCGGTACGCCGGGCGAGGGCTTCACCGCGACGTTCCAGGGGCCCGGACTGCTGCGCGGGCACGTGGCCCGGGTTGTCGATGGCGGCTTTGTCGCCGGCTTCGACTGCACCGAGCACGAGCGCGCCATCCTTGCCTCGCGCATCGACTGGCTGAAGCGCAAGGCGCAGAAGGCAGTGAGCGACCGGCGCGCCTACAAGCGCGTGCTGCCGCGGGAGACGCGCTCCCGGCTCGCGCTCGGCGACGGCACGACGTACGAGTGCTTCCTCATCGACATGTCCCAGTCCGGCGTCGCCGTCTCGGCAGATGTGCTGCCGCCGCTCGGTTCGGTCGCGACCGTCGGCTCGGTGCCGGGCCGGGTGGTGCGCTATATCGAGGCGGGCTTCGCCGTGAAGTTCAACCTCCTGCAGCAGCTCGACCGGCTCGAGGCCCAGCTCACCCTGCGGGCGGTAGCGGGTCCGGAAGCCGAGGGCGGGCACTAGGAGGCGCCCGCCGCCCCCTCAGTGAGCGGTCGGCTTCGCCTTGCGCGGGAAGAGGCCCCGGACGGCGCGCCACGCCGGCGCCACGACCTTGCCCGCCACCGGGATGAGGATCAGGCCGAGCGCCAGTCCGAAGACCAGGTCGGCGGCGATGGTCGCGAGGGAACCGAGCAGGCCGCCGATCCCCGGCAGCAAGGCTTCGGCCCAGTACGCGAATGCCTCGATGCCGTGCTCGACGAAGCCGAGGCCGAAGCCGGCGAGGCCGTGGACGACGATGCCGCCGCCGACCCAGATCATCGCCGCGGTGCCCACGATCGAGAGGGTCTGCATGACCCAGGGCATGGAGCGCAGGATGCCGCGACCGAGCGCCCGTCCGGCCCCGGTGCGCCCCTTGCGGGCAAGGGCGAGGCCGAAGTCGTCGGCCTTCACGATGAGCGCAACCGCGCCGTAGACGGCGCCGGTGATGCCGAATGCCACGACGACGAGCACCAGCACGGTTTCCCACAGCGGCAGGCCGGGCAGGGAGGCGAGGGCGATGGTCATGATCTCGGCGGAGAGGATGAGGTCGGTCTGGATGGCGCCGGCGACGCGGTCTTCCTCGAGCTTTTGCGGATCGGCCTCGTCCGGTGCGTCGGCCTCATGCTCGTGCTCATGGGCGGCGTGCGGGAACAGCGCCTCGAACACCTTCTCGGCGCCCTCGTAGCAGAGATAGGCGCCGCCGAGCATCAGGATGGGCGTGATGATCCAGGGCGCGAAGTAGCTGAGCGCCACGGCGGCAGGCAGCAGGACGATCAGCTTGTTGCGGATCGACCCCATGGCGATGCGCCACACGATCGGCAGCTCCCGGTCCGCCGTGAAGCCGGTGACGTAGTTGGGGGTCACCGCGGCGTCGTCGATCACCGCGCCCGCCGCCTTGAGGCCGGCCTTGGTGGCCTGGCCCGCCACGTCGTCGATCGACGCCGCCGCGACCTTTGCCAGTGCCGTCACGTCATCGAGAAGTCCGAGAAGTCCTACGCTCACGGTGGATCACCTTTGCTGCCCTACGGCACGAAAATCGTCGATGGTCGAAGGAGTTCCGGATCGGCCCCGATGCCGGCACCCGGCGGACCCCGCCGCCGCGCCAGTGTGGGCAGATAGGTTGCCGCCCGCCAACAAGAAAGGGCCCCGAGAGGGCCCTTTCCAGATTTCGTCGTTCTGCCGGCCGTCAGGCCGAGTAGTACATCTCGTACTCGACCGGATGCGGGGTGTGCTCGAACTTGATCACTTCCGTCATCTTCAGCTCGATATAGGCATCGATCTGGTCGTCGTCGAAGACGCCGCCGGCCTTGAGGAAGTCGCGGTCCTTGTCCAGCGACTCGAGGGCCTCGCGGAGCGAGCCCGAAACGGTCGGGATCTGCTTCAGCTCTTCCTTCGGCAGCTCGTAGAGGTCCTTGTCCATCGGGTCGCCCGGGTGGATCTTGTTCTTGATGCCGTCGATGCCGGCCATCAGGAGCGCCGCGAAGCCGAGATACGGGTTCGCCAGCGGATCGGGGAAGCGGACCTCGACGCGCTTCGACTTCGGCGACTGGCCGAAGGGGATGCGGCACGAAGCGGAACGGTTGCGCGCCGAGTAGGCGAGCAGCACCGGAGCCTCGAAGCCCGGCACGAGGCGCTTGTACGAGTTGGTGGTCGGGTTGGTGAAGGCGTTGATGGCCTTGGCGTGCTTGATGACGCCGCCGATGTAGTAGAGCGCCTCCATCGAGAGGCCCGCATACTGGTCACCGGCAAAGAGCGGCTTGCCGTCCTTCCAGATCGACTGGTGGCAGTGCATGCCCGAGCCGTTGTCGCCGTAGACGGGCTTGGGCATGAAGGTCACGGTCTTGCCGTAGGCCTGGGCGACCTGCTGGATCACGTACTTGTAGATCTGCACGTCGTCGGCCGACTTGATGATCGGCGCGAACTTGATGCCGAGCTCGTGCTGGGCCGAGGCCACCTCGTGGTGGTGCTTCTCGACGGTGACGCCCATCGAGGCCATCGCGGCGAGCATCTCGCTCCGGATGTCCTGCGCGCTGTCCAGCGGCGGCACCGGGAAGTAGCCCTTCTTGAGGCCGATGTGGTGACCGGTGTTGCCGGCTTCGTACTCGGTGTTGTTGTTGGAGGGCAGCTCCGAGTGGTCGACGGCGAAGCCCACGTTGTAGGTGGTGTTCGAGTAGCGGACGTCGTCGAACAGGAAGAACTCGGGCTCGGGACCGAACACGACGGTGTCGCCGATGCCCAGCTCCTTGACGTAGGCCTCGGCCTTCTTGGCCGTGGTGCGCGGGTCGCGGTTGTAGGGCTGATAGGTCAGCGGCTCGAGAATGTCGCAGTTGATGGCGAGCGTGGGAGCGCCGAAGAACGGGTCGACATAGGCCGACGCCGGATCGGGCATGAGCACCATGTCGGACTCGTTGATCGCCTTCCAGCCCGCGATCGACGAGCCGTCGAACATCGTGCCTTCCTCGAACAGGTCCTCGTCGACCACGGTCACGTCCATGGTGACGTGCTGAAGCTTGCCGCGCGGGTCGGTGAAGCGGAGGTCGACGTACTTGATGTCCTCATCTTTGATCTTGGCGAGGATGTCAGCGGCAGTGGTCATTCAGTTCCCCTGTGTAAGTCTGGGTTTGGAGTTCAGGCTGGCTCAGACACGCGCTGCGCCCTAGAGCGCGTCGTCGCCGAATTCGCCGGTGCGGATGCGGATGGCCTGTTCGATGGAATAGACGAAGATCTTGCCGTCGCCGATGCGCCCGGTCTGCGCCGCAGTGCGGATCGCTTCGATCGCCTTCTCGGCGAGTTCGTCCGGGCAAACCACCTCGACCTTCACCTTGGGCAGGAAGTCGACGACGTACTCGGCACCCCGATAGAGCTCGGTATGTCCTTTCTGCCTGCCGAAACCCTTGGCCTCGGTCACGGTGATGCCCTGCAGGCCAACTTCCTGCAGCGCTTCCTTCACTTCGTCGAGCTTGAACGGCTTTACGATAGCCTCGATCTTCTTCATTCAGGCCTCCACTCTGACACCGGTCGGGTGCCGCAGGGTTGTATGCAGGGGACGTGCCAGCGCGTGCCAGCCGAGAAAAGTCATGCCAGTGTAGGCGGTTGTGCATGATATCTAAAGTGAAGAAACAGCGCGCGCGGCAGCCAGTTGCCCAAAAAGTAGGCGCGTCGACCACAGTTTGATCGGCGGCGTGGCCGTTTCTTCACCAGCTTGACTTAAGCGAGGCCCGGGCGCTTCATTTTCTCCAGGGAGCGAGGGCGTTCGGCTCCCCCACTGTCTCAGGTTCATGCCGGCGCATTGGCGCCAGACCGACTTTCACGGCAACGAGGGCATGCCATGGACGAAGGGCGTACCTGGCTGGACAAGGTCCGTCGGAACGAACCGTTCCTGATGATGGACTGGGACTTCATCGGGGCGGTGATTGCCGGCAAGGAGAAGGCGGCCGAGCTCAACGCCTTCCCGGTGCGCCCTGACAATGTCGCCCAGTACCAGCAGCTGATGGGGACCTGTTTCGGCAGCGTCGGCGCCGGCGTGATGATCCTGCAGCCGGTGACCATCGACGTCGGTTTCCTGACCGAAATCGGCGACGGGAGCTTCATCAACGCGCACTGCACGCTGCTCGACACCTACCCGATCCGCATCGGCAAGCGGGTCCAGATCGGCCCGAACTGCGGCTTCTATCCCGTCGGCCATCCCGTGCGGGCCGCGGATCGGACGATCCTCGATCCGGCAACGGGCGAGGAGCGGAGCGTAACCAGCGGGGCCGCCATCACCGTCGAGGACGATGTCTGGATCGGCGGCCATACGGTCGTGCTGCCCGGCGTGACGATCGGCGCGAGGAGCACCATCGGCGCCGGCAGCGTGGTCACGAGGTCGGTCCCGCCCGACGTACTGGCCGCCGGCAACCCCTGCCGCGTGATCCGGCAACTGGATTAGGGGCGGCAAACCATGGCCGGACGCGGCGCGGTCCGGCAGGCACTCCGGGCGCTGCCGCGCCGGGTCGTCGCGCGCCGTGCGACCCGTCGGAATAGAAGACCGAGTGAGCACGATTTCGCCGGCGTCTCCGCTGGCACGCTGAGCTGGGTAAAGTGAGGGCGCTCGAGGGGGTGGCGAGGATAATTTGCCGGCGGTGATTGACGAGAGGCTTGCCCGTGGCGTTCATATCCAAGTGTTTTGTGATTACCTTTCTGTCATACTATAAAATCAAAGTGATTTGAGAATGTACCTGCCCACTCGGTCACTTCTGGTATCGCTGGCGACTTATGCCGCTCTTTTGTCGACAACAGTCGGTCAGGAGCGCCTCGGTGATGATCGCCATATGTACGAGGCTCCTCCCTTGGTTGCTTGTTCCGATGCGGGCGGTCTCGCCGGCATATTCATTGGTCAGGACCAGTGTATCCTTGTGTCGGGGGAAGCGCGGTTTTCAGCAGGTTATGACCATTCGGCCGAGCTGCTTGCCTGGCACTCCGAAATTGGCCGAGTCTTTGGCG
>JAEYZJ010000070.1 GCA_023430705.1 Pseudomonadota bacterium
CGATGAGCCCGCGCACCAGGTACTTGTAGAGCGGCTGGCCCATGGCCCGATAGATCGTGAAGATCGGGAAGGCGACATAGCCGACCGACTCCGTCGCCGTCACCGCCGCCCCCAGCGGCGCCGCGGCAGGATCGTCGGGCGTGTGCTGGTGCGAGCTGTAATGCGCATAGCTCCGGTTGAAGTACGGCGGCACGATCTCTGCCAGCACCTCCGCGCGGGTCGCCGTAACCGCCCGGCCGGAGCCATAGACGACGAACGGCGTCTCCGTCATCGCCGCATCGAGCCCGCGACTGGCGCGGATATAGGAGGGCGTGAACGGCACGGCTGAGCCGGTGCCGCGGATGCCTGCGTCGATGGCGAAACTGCCATCGGCCTGGAGGGCGGAAGAGCCCGTGAGCAGGACCTTTCCACCTTGCCCGACATAGCGCTCCAGCCGTCCGGCAAGCTCGGAATCCACCGGGATCTCGTCGGGCAGCACGATCAGGCGATAGGCCTCGAAGCGCGCGCTCGGGTCTATGACGTCGAACGGCAGCTTCAGTTCCTGCAGCACCTGCGCGGCGCCATCGTCGGCATCGGTGTTGCGGGCGCCCGTGGGGTGGAAATACTCCGCCGCGAGGACCGCGATGTCGCTCACCTGCGTCGCGCCCTCGAGATAGGGCTCGAGCTTTTCGATCCGCCTGTAGGCGGGCGCGATGGAGGCATAGGTATCGGGGTTGATGCGGCCGTCCGGGTGCAGCTGGTCACCCACGAGGCACTTGGACCCGAGCGCCACCATCTGCGCGGCTTCGAACTCCAGCGCATCGGGATGCTTGAAACCACCGAACTCGCCCCACGAGGTGTGGAACTTGCCGGTATGGGCGACGAAATCGAGCCCCAGCGTCGCCGCATAACGGGCGCTCGAGGGGAAGTGGTCGTAGCCCCAGCCGCCGGTGGGAAGGCTCTCGAGCTCGAGGTGGCTGTAGCTCGCAAAGCGCTTGGGCCCCTGCTTATGGATGTGGCCGCAATTGTAGAAGATGCGCACCCCCGGGAACTCGGCGCGGAGCGCCGCGCTCATTTCCTCGCGGAAGCGCTCGTTGACCCACTCGTCATTCTTGAGCCGGTCGGCGGGAACTTCCGGATCGAGCCCATGCGCCTGCATCGTGGCGATGCATTCGGGGCAGACGCAGTCGGGTGTCAGGATGATGTCGAAGAATATGCCGGGCGTGTCGTAGTTGCGCAGCACCTCCCGCGCCTGCTCCAGCAGCTCGTCACGATAGGCCTTGTGATTGAGGCAGAGCGTGTGCCAGGCCGGGCTCAGTTGCTTGCCCGCCGAGGGGTCTGCGGGATTGTCGCGCTGGTAGCGGTTGTTGGCCGACATGGCGCGCCACTCCGGGTGGATGCGGGCATTGCGCTCGTCCCACTGCACCGAGATGTAGATCGGGCACTCGATATCGGCCGCGTTGAGGGCCCGGACCATGTCGCCGAGCAGGTCCGGCCGCGCCAGCTGCGGATGCGGCGCCCCAACCCTGGTGGGGTAGTACGACCAGCCGTGATGGCACTTGGCGAAGATGGTGATCGAGTCGACGCTGGCACCCTTGAGCGTTGCGACGAACTGATCCGGATCGAAGGCCGCGCCGATCCCCGGAATGTGTTCGGATGTGTGGAAGTCGAGGTGAATCTGTCGATAGCGAAGCGGCTTGTTGGTCGAGACGGGCATAACCTATTCCTTGGTGCCGGTGCGGGAGTCGGCCCCGGCGGCGAACTGACGCTGAAAGATGAGAAACACGGTGAGCGGGACGATGGTGGTGATGATCGCCGCCACCGACTGGAGGTCCCAGTTGAGCTCGTAGGTGCCGTTGATGCGGGCGAGGATCACCGGCAGCGGTACGTTGGTGCGCAGATAGAGCAGAGGCAGCAGCAGGGCGTTCCACGTCCACAGGAACTGGAGGATTCCCGCAGCAAAGATCGCGTTGAGGCTGTTGGGCAGCACGATATGCCAGAAGTTCTGGATCGGCCCGCCCCCGTCGATGCGCGCCGCCTCGACGAGCTCGGTCGGAAAGTCCTCGAGGAAGTTCTTCACGAGGAAGATCGACCACGCAAAGCTCAGCCCGACATAGGGGATGAGCACCGCCGCAAAGCTGTCGATCAGCCCCAGGTCGCGCCACAGCTGGAACAGCGGGATGATCACCACCTGCTGCGGCAGCACGAAGGCGTTGATGATGATGATCAGCAACAGGCGCCTGAACGGAAACTTGAGGAAGTGGAAGGCGTAGGCCGCGGCGGGCGTCAGCAGCATCGTGCCGATGGTCGCGATGCCCGCGAGGACGGCTGTGGTGACGAAGGCAGGGGCCAGCGGATAGGCGTCCCACACCCGTTCCCACGCACTGAGCGTCAGGGTGAAGGGCTCGAGTCGCCACCAGCCGCGCAGCGTTTCGGAGAGTGGGCGGATGGAGGTCACGACTATGCCCACGATCGGGATGATCCAGATGAAGGCGATGATGCCGACCACGACGACGGGCCAGCGAGGGGCGCGACCGATCATCTTGCACCTGCCGTACGCCTGATGATGGCGGGGATCGAAATGACGAGCACCGCGACCAGCAGGATCACGGTCGCTGCGGCTCCGTAGCCGAGCTTAAACTGCGTCATGGACTCGCGGTACATGAAGTAGCCCACCGTCTCGGTGGAGCGCACCGGACCGCCCCCGGTCATGATGAAGATGATGTCGAAGGCGCGCAGCGCGCCGAGCAGGTTGATGAATACCGCGACGCGGACGCCGGGCATCGACAGCGGCATCATGACGTTGCGCATCACCTGGCCGTGGCTGGCGCCATCGATATAGGCCGCCTCGAACAGCGATTTCGGGATCGCCTGGATGGCGGCGAAGCAGAGCATCAACGGCAGGCCGACTCCTCCCCATGACGCAGTGATGATCAGCGCCGCGAGTGCGGTGCGCGTGTCCCCGAGCCACGGCTGGGCGAAGCCGGGCTGGAAGATGCCGATGACCGCATTGAGCAGCCCCCCGGCATCGGGGCGCAGGATGCCGATCCACATATAGCCGGCGACCGCTTCGGAGATGCCGAAGGCCGCAAAGATCATGACGCGGAACGGCAGTGTCTGGCGCGGCGCGAAGGCGCAGAGCATGGCGACCAGCCAGCCGATCCCGACCGAGATCGCGGTCGTCCCCAACGTGAAGATCGCCGTCGTCACCAGGGTGTTGCGGAAGGCAGGGTCGGTGAACAGCTTTATGTAGTTGCCCAGGCCGACATATTTCGGCTTGCCCAGCCCCTTGATGTCGAAAAAGCTCAGCCGGATCGTGTCGATCAGCGGATAGATCACCGTGATCGAGAACAGGATCAGCACCGGGAGAATGAGCAGCCAGGCCGCGGGCCAGTCCCTCACTCTCCATCCGGTGGCGAACAGCGTGCGCCGCTCGCCACCAGGATGGGATGGGGTCCTGGTACGCGTGCCCGCCGCAGTGTCTGCGACGGACTCGTGCACTTATTCGACCTCGTTGGCCTTGGCTTCGATCGCCTCGGTGATCGCGTCGATGGTGGCGTCGGACGGGTCCTGCAGGAACTTCTGCAGCTGCACGCGATACTCGTCGACAAGGTCGCCAGGCAACAGGTCGCCAAGGACGAACTGCACCTTGGACTGGGCAACGGCGGCGGTCGCCACCTGCTGCACCGGGCCGAGCAGCGAAGGATCGGCACTCTTGCTCGGCGAGGCATAGCCGTACGATGCCTGGATGTCGGCTGCGTCCTTGCTCGCCATGTAGACGAGGAAGGCATCGGCGGCCGAGGGGTTGGCGCCGTTCGAGGTGACCAGCACTTCCTTGGCGTCGACGCTCGAGGTGTCGTCATGGCCCAGTCCCATCGCCGGGAACTGGAAGATCGAGTAGTCGACACCCTCCTCGAGCCCATAGTCGTTGCGGGCCCGCGAGTTCATCCACATGCCGATCATCAGGTAGTTGGACGCGTCCGCCGTGAAGATCTGGTCGGCCGAGTAGTCCCAGTCGCCGGCGAACATCTGCTCGGGCGTGCCGCAGCAGCCAGCCCTGAGCATCTCGGCATACTTCTTAAGCGTGGTCTTCACCACCTCGTCGGTCCACGGGATTTCGTGTGCGGCGAGCTTGGCCGCGGCCTCGACCCCGCCGATGCGCAGCAGCATGGTTTCGAACCATTCGCCGTGCGCCCAGTATTTCGCCGGCATGGCGACGGGCGCGGCGAAACCGGCGGCCTTGAGCTTGTCGATCGAGGCGATGAACTCGTCCCAGGTCTTGGGCGGCTCGATGCCCGCCTTTTCGAGATGGGCCTTCTTGTACCAGATCGCCGAGCGGTCACCGTAGGTGTAGGTGACGCCATAGGTGGCCCCGTCTGTAGAGCTCAGGTTCTTCCACGACGGATCGAGTGCGGCATCGAGATTGGCCGAAGCCCACAGGTCATCGATGGGCCGCAGGAGGCCCGAGTCGACGAGTTCGGCGCGGAAGGCCGGCCAAGTATTGATGATGATGTCGACCTTTTCGCCCCCGAGCAGGGCCGTGCGCATGGGTCCGCGCATGTCGCCCTGGCCGGTGACGACCAGCTCGCGCACCGTGACGCCCGGATTCTTGGCCGCAAAGTCGGCCTCGAGCTTCTGCCACATCTCGGCTTCGGTGCCGCCGAGCCACTGCAGGATGACGAGCTCCCCACTCGCGTCCTGTGCCCATGCAGGCAGGGAACCCATCATCGCGGCGGACACCGCGGCGACAAGCAGCGTGCGCCGGGCAACCCCGGCGCCTTTCGCAATAGACATGATCTCCTCCTCCTCGTTGACGAACCATTGGCGGTTCTTTTCAACTAAGTTGAAACGTTATCATCTATTGCGACGCTTGCAAGTGGCCTCACATCCCCCCTGAGGATGCTGCGCCGACCAGTGCATCGACAGACGTCAGGGCGGCGCTCACTCGCCGTCCCGGCCCAGACCGTAGCAGTCAGCTACGCCCCGGCGTGTCAGCCAGACGTCACGTTGCGGTCGGCAAGAGTGCGCGTGAAACGACGC
>JAEYZJ010000099.1 GCA_023430705.1 Pseudomonadota bacterium
TTGCCCTTCTTGAGCAGCGTCTCGGGAACGCGGACTTCACCGGCGATAACGACGCGGTTGGTGGTGGCAAGGGTCTCGCAAGCGATGCGCACCTTGGCCGGATCCATGCCGGCCTTCTTCGCTTCGCGGAACACGAGGTCAACGATTTCGTCGCTGATCCGGTCGCAAACCTTGTCCGGATGACCCTCGGAAACCGACTCCGACGTGAAGAGGTAGGAAGACCGAGCCACGGCGAAACCCCCGAAAAGTGCTCAAAAAGTGCAAAAATCGCACTGTTGAGCGCAGTTGTGCCACCCGGGCGGTGCGCGGTCAAGGTGATATAAAGGAAGCTTTATGTCTTGATGCCGGGCCGGACGCAAAAATCATGCGACACGGCGTGGCCGCCTCGATGCGACGAACGAACCGAGGATGCCGAGGGCCACGACGATCCAGAACGGCAACTCGCCGACCCGGTTGAAGATCGTGCCCCCCGACACCGGTTCGGAAGGGACCACATCGAGTACCACGATCTGCTCCTCGGCCAGCTGCGACACGATCCGGCCGAGCGGATCGATGCTCAGCGTCACCCCGGTATTGGCCGCGCGCAGCATCGGCAGCCCGGTCTCGACGGCGCGGAGCCGGGCGTGGTGGGCATGCTGGGCCGGTCCGATCGAGCCCATGAACCAGGCGTCGTTGGTGACATTGAGGATGAACTGCGCCCCGGACGGATCGCCGATATCGCCGGGAAAAACCGCCTCGTAGCAGACGAGGGCGAGGAAGGCGGGCGAGCCCGGCGGGCTCAGCAGCCGCCTGCCGTCGCCGGCGGCCCAGCCATTGGTGCCGGGCACGAACTGGTTGATGCCGAACATGCGCCAGAAGGACGGGAACGGCAGGTATTCGCCGAAGGGCACGAGATGGGACTTGTCGTAGCTCGCGACGACCTCGCCACTGGTGTCGAGCGCGAGGATGGAGTTGTAGCCCGGGTTGCCGGGCAGCGGCAGGCCGTCGGCGTCGAGCGGCTCGCGCGGGGCGCCGGTCAGCAGCAGGGTGTCGTCGGGCAGCATGCGGGCGATGAGCGCGATGCCGTCGGGATAGTTGGTGAGAAAGAACGGGAAGACCGATTCCGGCCAGACCAGGTGGGTGATGGCCGGCAGCCCGGGGTCGGACGGCGTGAGCCGGCTCTCGGAGAGCTGGATCAGGCGGTTGACGACCTCGGCGGGATCGGTGCTGCTCCAGTCGGCGTGGCCGAGGATCATGGGCTGGACCATGCGCACCTTCATGTCGGTGCGCTGGGTGAGCTCGGTGGTCTGGAGGCGCCAGTTGCCGTAGGCGACCTGGGCGGCGAGCGCCGCGATGGCGAGGAAGATGGGGACGAGACGGCGCACGAGGCTGCGCTGGTCGGCCGGCCAGACCAGGGCCGGCGTCATGGCGAGGAGCGCGGCAAGGAAGGTGAGGCCGTAGACGCCGATGACCGAGGCCAGCTGCAGCATCTCGTCGTTGGCGGTCAGCGCGTAGCCGAGCAGGTCGAAGGGGAAGCCCGAGAACAGGTGGCCGCGCGCCCACTCGGCGAGCGCGAGGAAGCTCGCGAGCGTCACGATGCGGAAGGCCCCGGCGGACCAGACGAGGTGCGCGAGGGCGCTGCCCAGCCCCCAGAACGCCGAGAGGATGGCCGCGAGCCCGACGATGGCGAGCGGCATGAGCAGCACGAAGAGCCCGCCCTCCTGCAGGAAGGCGGCGCCGAGCCAGTGCAGCGCCAGCGAGAAGTAGCCGAGCCCGAAGCCGAAGCCGATGTGGAAAGCCGGCCCGACAAGGCCGCGCCAGCCGCGCCGGTGCTCGGCCCCATCGAGGGCCCAGACCCAGACCGGCAGCGCCAGAAACAGCGCCGGCAGGAAGAAGAAGGGCGGCACCGAGCCGGCGGCGAGCGCCCCGGCCGCGACCATGATCAGGAAACGGCGCCAGCCATGGGCCAGCATCACGGTCTCGGCGAGCCAGGTCATGCGGTGCGCGGCGCTCGAATCACAGGCATGCGGGCAAGGTCGCGGGGCGGGAGCGCGGGGTCAAGGCCGGCGGGACCGCGGACGGTGCATAGCCGGACGGCACGGGGGGACCCGATACCGGCCGGCGGGCCAGTCCGCCGCCTATGGCGCGGCGGCGGCAGGCGTGTCCGTGGGGGTCCCGGGGGGCTTGGTGTCGGGCGGCTTGGTCCCGGGCGGCTTGGTGTCGGCAGATTTGGTCTCGGCAGACTTGGTGTCGGCAGATTTGGCCGCCGGCGGCTTGGGCGGGCGCGGGGCGCGCTGCTTCACGCGCTTGATCTTGACGCGCTTCACCTGCCGGCTGTCGGACTGCAGGACCTCGAACTCGAAGCCCTTGATGCCGTTGACCACCTCGCCCTTGGCCGGGACATGCCCGGCCAGTTCGAAGACGAGGCCGCCCAGGGTATCGACTTCCTCGGCGTGCTGACCGGGGTCGAAATCGGGGCCGATGACCTCGCGCACTTCCTCGAGCTCGGCGCGGGCCGAGGCGATGAAGACGTTGGAGTTGACCTTGCGGACCAGCGCCACGTCGTCGTCGTGCTCGTCCTCGATCTCGCCGACCACGGCCTCGAGCAGATCCTCGATGGTGACCAGCCCGTCGGTGCCGCCGTACTCGTCGATGACGACGGCCATGTGGACGCGCTTGAGCTGCATCTGCTGCAGCAGGTCGCCCACCGGCATGAGCGGGGGCACGAACAGCACCTGGCGCAGCAGGTCGAGCTTTTCGAGCCGCGAGCGCAGCGGCGGGGACACCAGCTTGACCGGCAGGGTGGCCTCGGGATCGGTGACCACCTCGGTGATCTTGCGCAGCGCATCCTTGACGTGGATGAAGCCGGTGATGTTGTCGAGGCTGTCGGAATAGACCGGCATGCGCGAATGGCCGACGCTGCGGAAGCGGGCGACCAGCGTCGCCAGCGTCTCGGTCGATTCGATCGCCTCGATGTCGGCGCGCGGAATCATCACGTCCTCGACCCGCTTCTCGGCCAGGTCGAGCACGTTCTTGAGGATGGTGCGTTCGGACTGGGTGAAATCGGCGGTGCCGCCCGACTCCTCGCTTTCCAGCGCGACTTCGAGATCGTCGCGCAGCGAAACGGTGCGCATCGCGACCAGGGAGCGCAGCCAGTGCCAGATCCGCTGCCCCCACGTCATGGTGGGGGCGGGACTAGAGGGAGGCTCGCCGCTGGACTTGGGGGCCGGTTTCCTGGCCGGGGCAGACGGAGTGTCGGTCTCGTTCATCTCAACGGCCGCAAGGCGGCCTTCAGTTCATCGGAACGCATAATCTAGTCGTCGGCGTAGGGATCGGCAATCCCGAGGGTGGCGAGGATACGCGTTTCGAGCCCTTCCATCTCCTCGGCCTCGTCGTCATCGACGTGATCGTAGCCGAGCAGGTGCAGGAATCCGTGCACCACGAGGTGGGTGAAATGCGCCTCGAAGCCGATGCCCATCTCCGCCGCCTCGCGCTCCAGCGTCTCGCGCGCGAGGATGATGTCGCCGACGAGGCCCTGCACCGGCGCGAAGGGCTCGAGCTGGGGGAAGCTCAGCACGTTGGTCGACTTGTCGATGCCGCGCCACTCGCGGTTGAGGTCGCGCTGCTCGGCATCGTCGGTGAGGACGACGGAGACTTCGGCGACGCCGGCGATCTCCGCCTCGGACTGCTTCAGGGCTTCGGCGACGGCCCGTTCGGCAACGGCCTCGAGGCCGTCGGGCCAGCCGTCGGCATTCACCGCGAAGGCGATGGAAAGGGGAGACTTGACGGGCATTCAGGCCTTGTTCTGTTCGGCGAGGCGGCGCTGCGTATCGGCCTCGTAGGCGCGGACGATGCGGCCGACGAGCGCGTGGCGGACCACGTCCTTGTCGCCGAAGCGCGAGATATGCACGCCCTCGACGCCGTCGAGCAGCCCGACGGCCTCGACGAGGCCGGATTTCTCGCCGCGCGGCAGGTCGACCTGGGTCGGGTCGCCCGTGACGATCATCTTGGAGTTCTCGCCCAGGCGGGTGAGGAACATCTTCATCTGCATCGAGGTGGTGTTCTGCGCCTCGTCGAGGATGACCACGGCATTGGCGAGCGTGCGGCCGCGCATGAAGGCGAGCGGCGCGACCTCGATGATGCCGGAGGTGATGCAGCGCTCCACATGCTCGGGACGCATCATGTCGTAGAGCGCGTCGTAGAGCGGGCGGAGATAGGGATCGACCTTGTCCTTCATGTCGCCGGGCAGGAAGCCGAGGCGCTCGCCGGCCTCGACGGCCGGGCGGCTGAGGATGATGCGGTTGATGTCGCCGCGCTCGAGCAGGGTCGCGGCATGGGCGACGGCGAGATAGGTCTTGCCGGTTCCGGCCGGACCGATGCCGAAGACCAGTTCGGACCGGTCCATGGCGCGCATGTAGGCATCCTGCGCGGGGGTGCGGGCGACGATCGTGGCCTTGCGGGTCGCGATCTGGGCCATGCGCACCCTGCCCTTCTTTTCGAGCGTGGGAAGCGTCAGCTGACTGTCTTCGGTCTCGATCATGCGGATGACGCCGTCGACGGTGGCGACATCGATCTGCTGGCCTTCGTCGAGCTGCTCGTAGAGCGACTCGAGCGCGCGCCGCGCCTGATCGACGGAGCCGGCCCCGCCCCGCAGCATGACGTGGTTGCCGCGCGGCGTCGCCTGCACGCCGAGGCGCTGCTCGATCAATGCCAGGTTCTGGTCGAAGTCGCCGTAAAGTTGCGCTGCAAGCTTGTTGTCTTCGAAGGCCAGTTCAAGCTGTGAAGATGGGCCTTGGTCGAAAGACGGGGGCAAGTGCCTGCTCAAATCTCGGTGTTCTCCTTGGGACACAGCCTCAGATATGGGTCGCGTCGGCTCGAGACGCAACAAGGCTAGCAGGATTCGGTTCCGCGACTGTGACAATCTTGCCGATGAGCGAATTATTCCTCGCCTCGACGATCTCGACCGGGATGATCTGGCCGATGAGGCGTTCCGGCCCCTCCATGTGCACGGCCTGCAGATAGGGCGAGCGGCCGCCGACCTGGCCGGGCTGGCGGCCGGGCTTTTCGATCAGGACCGGCAGGGTGCGGCCGACCACCGAGCGATGGAAGGCGTGCATCTGGGTGTTGATCTGCTCGTTGAGCCGCTGCAGGCGCTCGGCCTTGACGGCTTCGGGGACCTGGCCGTCCATGGTGGCGCCGGGGGTGCCGGGGCGGATCGAATACTTGAAGGTATAGGCGGTGGCGTAGCCGACCTCGCGCACGAGTTCGAGGGTCGCCTCGAAGTCGGCGTCGGTCTCGCCGGGGAAGCCGACGATGAAGTCGCCGGACAGGGCCATGTCCGGCCGCGCCGCCTTGATGCGCCCGATGACGGACATGTACTCGGCGACGGTGTGCCGGCGGTTCATGGAGCTGAGGATGGCGTCGGAGCCCGACTGGACCGGCAGGTGCAGGTAGGGCATCAGCGCGTCGAGGTCGCGATGCATCTCGATCAGCTCGTCGGTCATGTCGAGCGGGTGCGAGGTGGTGTAGCGGATGCGGGCGATGCCCGGGATCAGCGAGAGGCGATAGCAGAGCTCGCCCAGCCCCACCGTGCGGCCGCGGGCATCGAGGCCGTGGTAGGCGTTGACGTTCTGGCCGAGCAGGGTCAGCTCGCGCACGCCGGCCTCGGCCAGGTTGGTGGCCTCGCGCAGCACCTGCTCGAGCGGGCGCGAAGTCTCGGCGCCGCGCGTATAGGGGACGACGCAGAAGGAGCAGAACTTGTCGCAGCCCTCCTGCACGGTGAGGAAGGCGGTGAGCCCGCGCTTCAGCGTGACTTCCCGGCTGGCGGCCGGCAGGTGCTCGAACTTGTCTTCCTCGGGGAACTCGGTCTCGACGACGCGGGCCCCGTTATGGGCGCGGGCGAGCAGTTCGGGGAGGCGGTGATAGCTCTGCGGGCCGAAGACGAGGTTCACCGCGGGAGCGCGGCGCACGATCTCGTCGCCCTCGGCCTGGGCAACGCACCCGGCCACCCCGATCATCAGGTCGCCACCGGCGCGGCGGCGCTCGTCGCGCATCTCGCGCAGCCGGCCGATCTCGGAGAAGACCTTCTCGGACGCCTTCTCGCGGATGTGGCAGGTGTTGAGCACGACGAGATCGGCATCCTCGGCCGTCGCCACCGGCTCATAGCCGTGCGGGGCGAGCGCATCGGCCATGCGATCGGAGTCGTAGACGTTCATCTGGCACCCGTAGGTCTTGATGAACAGCTTCTTGCGCGTCGTCTCGGTCATGGCGGCGGAATACACCGGATGGAGCCGGAGTGCAAAGCGGCACGATCCGGGGCAGAGTGCAACCAAACCACCCCTTCGCGCGTCAGCGGCTGTTGCAGCGAGGAGAAAGAGGACCCATGCCCGGCCTGCTCAAGGAGATCGTGTTCGACTGCCGCCGCGCGGCGCCGCTGGCCCGGTTCTGGGCCGACGTGCTCGAGGGCTATGCGGTTCGCCCCTATGACGAGGAAGAGGTGACGCGGCTGGCGTCGCTCGGCTTCACGCCCGAGACCGACCCGGTGGTGATGGTCGACGGCCCGGGACCGACGCTGTGCTTCCACGAGATCGAGCGCGACCGCATCCAGGGCCGCATCCATCTCGATCTCGAGGTGGAGGACCGCGAGAGCGAGCGCTCGCGGCTGCTGAGGATCGGGGCGACGGTGGTGCGCGAAACCGAGGGCTACACGGTGATGGCCGACCCCGAGGGCAACCACTTCTGCATCGTGGATGCGTGAACGGCGGAGGCGCGGCGCCCGCTAGCGGGCCGGGACCGGCAGGGGCGTGCCGCGGTTGAGGGCGACGAGCATGCGGCGCACCTCGTTCTCGGTCTCGCGCGCAAGCAGCTTGCGGTCGGCGCCGGCGGAGAGCGGCCGGGGCGTGCCGAAGGCGAGGGTGACCTCGCGGGTGCCGCCGGTCAGGATCTCGCGGATGTTCTGGCGGAACGACTTGGACTTGATCCAGGCGATCAGCGAGCGGTCGGTGCGGCCGACGGGCAGGCCCTGCAGCCGGGTATAGGCGATGGTGAGAGGCTGGATCATCACCTCGCCGGCGCCGGCTTCCTCCATGGCGTGCTGGGCGGCCCCGATCAGCGCGGAGCGGAAGGGCAGCACGTGAGTGCCGATGTCGGACTGGCCCTCGCCGAAGAGCAGGACGGCGCCGCCGGCGGCGATGCGCCGGCCCATCTCGCGGCTGGCGCGGTGCGCGTCGCCGCGGCGCTTGCGGTCGACGAAGAGGGTGCGCTGCAGCGAGGCCATGAAGCCGACGAAGGGCCAGCGCGCGATCTCGGACTTGGCGACGAAGGTGACGTCGGCCTTGGAGCCGATGGCGACGATGTCGGTCCAGGAGATGTGGTTGGAAACGATCAGCGTGGGCCGGTCATGCGAGGGCTCGCCGATGACCGTGACCTTCATCGACAGGAAGATGCAGCCCAGGGTGTGGAACATGCGCGGCACCAGGTTCCAGTCCAGCCCCAGGCGCGTGATGACGAACTGCACCGGGATGAAGACGATCATGAACGGAATGAAGATGAAGATGAAGAACAGGACGCGCAGGATCATCTAGGGCTCACTTCTTGCTTTCGCCGGGCTCGAGGGGCACGGCGTAGAGTTCCAGCCGGTGGTCGACCAGGCGGTAGCCGAGGCGCTTGGCGATCACTTCCTGGATGGCCTCGATCTCCTCGTTGCGGAACTCGATGACCTTGCCCGAGCGGATGTCGATGAGGTGATCGTGGTGCTCGTCGGGGATGAGTTCGAAGCGGGCGCGGCCGTCCTTGAAGTCATGCTTGGTGACGAGGCCGGCTTCCTCGAACAGGTTCAGCGTGCGGTAGACGGTGGAGAGCGAGATGCGGGCGTCGATGGCGCTGGCCCGGCGGTAGAGTTCCTCGACGTCGGGATGGTCGATCGCCTGCTCGATCACCTGGGCGATGACGCGACGCTGGTCGGTCATGCGCATGCCCTTGAGGGCACACTGCTCTTCGAGGGTCTGGACCTGGGGCTTGCCGGCCAATGGTCCCTCCTCCGCGGTTGTCTCTGGCCCGGGGTTAGCCAAGATCGCGCGCCATGACAATAGCGGTGGCGGGAGTGCCGTCGGGCCGCGGATAGTAGCCCTTGCGCTCGCCGATGCGCGCGAAGCCGAGCTTGTCGTAGAGGCGGATGGCAGCCGCGTTGTCGTCGGCGACCTCGAGCAGGATGCGGCGCGCCGAACTCATGCGCAGCGCCTCGAGGAGCGCCCGCATCAGCAGCAGCCCGACGCCCTTGCGGCGCCATCGGCGGTCGACGGCGATGGTGATCAGCTCGACCTCGTCGACGAGGTGGCGGAGCATGGCGAAGCCGGCGATCTGGCGCCGGGGGTCGCAGGCGACATAGATCGGCGTGCCCTCGCCGGCGATGTAGGCGGCAAACTCCTCGCGGGTCCAGCCGCGATAGAAGCCGGCGGCATGGAGGCGCGCGATGGTGTCGGCATCCTCGATGCGCGCCATCTCGACATGGAGGGTGGCGGGGGAGAGCCAGAAGTTCATGCCGCGCC
>JAEYZJ010000127.1 GCA_023430705.1 Pseudomonadota bacterium
GAGGTGAAGTCCACCAACGGCGACACCTTCCTCGGCGGTGAAGACTTCGACATGCGCCTCGTCGACTACCTCGCCGACGAGTTCAAGAAGGAACAGGGGATCGACCTCCGCAACGACAAGCTCGCCCAGCAGCGGCTGAAGGAAGCAGCGGAAAAGGCCAAGATCGAGCTTTCGAGCGCGACCCAGACCGAAATCAACTTGCCGTTCATCACCGCCGACGCGTCGGGCCCCAAGCACCTCACGCTCAAGCTCACCCGGGCCAAGCTCGAGGCGCTGGTCGACGACCTGATCCAGCGGACCGTCGCGCCCTGCAAGCAGGCGCTCAAGGATGCCGGCGTCTCCGCCTCGCAGATCGACGAAGTCGTTCTGGTGGGCGGCATGACCCGCATGCCCAAGGTCATCGAGACGGTGAAGGCCTTTTTCGGCAAGGAGCCCCACAAGGGCGTGAACCCTGACGAAGTCGTGGCCATGGGCGCGGCTATCCAGGCCGGCGTGCTGCAGGGCGACGTCAAGGACGTGCTGCTGCTCGACGTGACCCCGTTGTCGCTCGGCATCGAGACGCTGGGTGGCGTGTTCACCCGCCTGATCGACCGCAACACGACGATCCCGACCAAGAAGAGCCAGACCTTCTCGACCGCCGAGGACAACCAGAGCGCGGTGACCATCCGCGTGTTCCAGGGCGAGCGCGAGATGGCGGCCAACAACAAGCTGCTGGGCAACTTCGACCTTGCCGGCATTCCGCCGGCCCCGCGCGGCGTGCCGCAGATCGAGGTGACCTTCGACATCGACGCTAACGGCATCGTGCAGGTCTCGGCCAAGGACAAGGGCACCGGCAAGGAGCAGCAGATCCGCATCCAGGCCTCGGGCGGCCTCAGTGACGCCGACATCGAGCGCATGGTCAAGGAAGCCGAGCAGAATGCCGAGGCCGACAAGAAGAAGCGCGATGCGGTAGAGGCCAAGAACCAGGCCGAATCGCTGATCCATTCGACCGAGAAGTCGCTCAAGGACTATGGCGACAAGGTCACGGCCGAGGAGAAGGGCGCGATCGAGACCGCGATCACCGACCTCAAGGGCGTGATCGAGGGCGACGACGCCGAGGCGATCAAGGAAAAGAGCGCGGCCCTGGCCGAGGCCTCGATGAAGCTGGGCGAAGCCATGTACAAGGCATCGCAGGCGGAAGCCGAAGCCAAGGCTGCCGGTTCGGACCAGCCTGCCGACGACGACGTCGTCGACGCCGAGTTCGAGGAAGTTCCGGACGACAAGAAGTCGGCGTGAGCCCGACAGAGCATATGACAGGGGCCCGGCAGCGATGCCGGGCCCTTTCATGTTCCACGTGAATCAGGCGCCGGACAGGCGTCGCGGCGCGCCCGCGCCTTCCAATTCCTGCCGCAAGGCGGCCCAAATGTCTTCACATCGGGCGCTGAAGGTGGAGAGCGTTGGGAAGGGATGCGCCAACTGCCGGCAGCAGTGCATCCTCGAGGGCGGGTCCAAGCCGACGGACCCACGGCCGGGGCGGCAACGAAAGGGTTCCTTATGTCATCGGTAGAGGTGCGGCGGTTCGCTCGAAACAGCGAGTTCGACGTGGCACATCCGGAGGTCGGCCTGCCGGCCGAGCGGCTCGATGCCGACATGCGGCATGTGCTGAGCGTACTCGAATCGATGGGCGGAAAGCGCATCGAGGAGTGCCGCTCGACCGAGGCGCGGGCGCTGCCGACACTCGACATGGCGCTCCGCCGTATCCTGCGCGACCAGGTGGACGACATGGGCGTGAGCATGGAGATGCGCCTCATCACCGGCCACACCGGGGAGCTGCGGGCCCGCATCTACGTGCCGCAGAACGATATCGTCGTCGGCTCCAGGCCGATGATCCTCTTCCTCCACGGCGGCAATTTCATCCTCGGCGACGTCGACAACTACGACGCGAGCCCGAGGGCGCTGGCGGCGCGCACCGGGGCGGTCGTCATCTCCTCGCATTACCGGCAGGCGCCCGAGCACCGGTTCCCCGCGGCACACGAAGACGCCTGGGCGGCCTGGCAGTGGGTGCTCGAGCACGCCGAGACCCTCGGCGCCGATCCCAGGCGCGCCGCGATCGTGGGCGAAGACTCGGGCGCCAACCTCGCCGTCAACGTCGCGCTGCGCGCCAAGGCCGAGGGCAAGGCCATGCCGCTGCACCTCGGACTGGTGACCCCGATGGCGGCCATGCTGTTCGACCTGCCCTCGCACCGGCAGAACGCCGGCACCTTCCCCTATTCCACCGCGACCCTCGAGTGGGCGGCGCGCAAGCTCTTCCGCAGCAAGGACGACGCCCATGACGTGCGCATGAACATCGCGGGCCGGCTCGACCTCGAGGGCCTGCCGCCGGCGACCGTCATCCTCGCCGATGCCGATCCGCTGCGCTCGGAAGGCGAGGCGCTGGCCGATGCGTTGCGACGCTCCGGCGTCTGGGTCGACGAGACGCTCTACGAGGGCGTGACCCACGGCTTCTTCGGACTCTACCGGGTGGTGAACAAGGCGATGTTCGCCCATGGCCAGCTCAGCCGGAACCTCGCGGCTGCCTTCGGAGCCTGGCCGCACCGGCCATGACGGTGGATAAGCCACATTGCGTGGCTTCCGTCGGGCCCGATGCGTTCGGTAGCATTGAAGCGGTCCGCACCTATGGTAAGAGCGCACAGCAATACTTATCTAGCCGGCATGCCTGGGACGGGGCGCTAGGCACTGGGATTAGACGGATTGGCCAAACGCGACTTTTATGAAGTGCTCGGTGTGCCCAAGGGCGCCGACGAGGCGGTGCTGAAAGGCGCCTATCGCAAGCTTGCTATGCAGTTCCACCCGGATCGCAATCCGGGTAACGCCGATGCCGAGCACAAGTTCAAGGAAATCTCCGAAGCCTACGACACGCTGAAGGACCCCCAGAAGCGGGCGGCCTACGACCGTTTCGGCCATGCCGCATTCGAGAATGGCGGGGGCCGCGGTGCGCATGGCTTCGGGCCGGAGTTCAGCTCCTCGATGTCCGACATCTTCGAGGACATCTTCGGCGACTTCATGGGCGGCCAGCGCGGCCGCGGCGGCCAGTCCCGCCTGCGCGGCTCGGACCTGCGCTACAACCTCGAAATCTCGCTCGAAGAAGCATTCACCGGCCGCACCGTCGACATCGACGTGCCCACCCTCGCCACCTGCGAGACCTGCGATGGTTCCGGCGCCAAGCCCGGCACGGGCATGTCGACCTGCCGGCACTGCAACGGCCAGGGCAAGGTCCGCGCCGCGCAGGGCTTCTTCACCATCGAGCGCACCTGCCCGATCTGCAACGGCCGCGGCCAGATCCTCGAGCAGGCCTGCACCGACTGCGGCGGCCAGGGCCGCCGGCAGCAGAACCGCACGCTCAGCGTCGACATTCCAAAGGGCATCGAGGACGGCACCCGCATCCGGCTCGCCAACGAGGGCGAGGCGGGGCTGCGGGGCGGCCCGCCGGGCGACCTCTACATCTTCATCTCGATCAAGCCGCACGACCTGTTCCAGCGGGACGGCGCCGACCTCTATGCGCGCGTTCCCATCGCGATGACCACGGCGGCGCTGGGCGGCGAGTTCGAAGTGCCGACCCTCGATGCGGCTCGCGCCCGGGTCAAGGTGTCGAGCGGCACGCAGCCGGGCCAGCGGGTCCGGCTCAAGGGCAAGGGCATGCCGGTGCTGCGCTCCAAGGAGTTCGGCGACCTCTACGTCCAGCTCGATGTCGAGACGCCGCAGAACCTGACCAAGCGCCAGCGCGAACTGCTCGAGGAGTTCGAAAAGGAGTCGACGCGGGAGAACTCGCCGACCTCCGACGGCTTCTTCGCCAAGCTCAAGAGCCTGTTCGAGAACTGACCGGGCCCTGGAGTCTCCGGCGGCTCAGGAGTGATTGAGTTCCGCCGACTTCAACTCATTGGCGAGGGCGTCCAGCGCAGCCTTCGCCTCTGCGTCGACCTGATCGAGCGAGGTGCCGAACGGCACTTCCAGCCCGAGCCGCTTGGACGGATCGTCGGCCCAGACGTAGGAGACGAAGGACTTCTTCGCCTGCAGGTCGTGGCTCAAATGGGTGACGATCAGGCGAGTGGCCATCTTGTGCTCCTCCGTCCGGGTACGGACAGTGTGCGCTGCGGTCGCGCCCTGAGGCAAGCATGGTCTGGCCTGCGCCTTCCGTGGCCAGTCTGAATCGGCTAGCGTCGCTCGCGCCATGACCGATGTCCCCTCCCCGCAGAAGACCGCCATCACGCTTTGCGGCTCGCTTCGCGCCAACGCGATCAACGAGCACCTCAGGCGGCATATGTCGCAGAAGCTGCGCGAGGCGGGCGTCGCGGTCACCGACCTCGACCTCGCCGACTTCCCGATGCCGCTTTTCAACCAGGACATCGAGGATGCGGGCGAGGCGCCGGAAGCCGCCAGGCGGCTGGCGGACATGTTTCGCAGCCACGACATCGTCCTCATCATCTCCCCCGAGTACAATGGCGGCGTCACGCCGGTGATCGCGAACCTCGTGTCCTGGGTCAGCCGCGAGAAGCCGAACCCGTTCAAGCACGCGATCTTCGGCATCGGCGGCATGAGCGACGGCAAGTACGCCACGCTCTTCGCCCTCTCGCACCTGCGCGACAGCCTCAGCAAGCTCGGCGCGCTGGTAGTGCCGACGCTGCTCGGCCTCGGCCCCTGGCCGGAGGTCATGGACGAGAACGACGAGCCCAACGAGGGCAACATCAAATGGAAGGTGGGCCAGATGGTGCGCGAGCTCACCCACTTCTCCCGCGGCGGCATCTGAATGAGCTACGCGCTCTATGTCACCCACCCGCAGGTGGTAGAGGACCCCGCGGTCCCTGCGCCGCGCTGGAGGCTTTCCGAACGCGGCAGGGCCCGGGCGGAACAATTCGCGAACCACCCATTGGTGCGGCGTGCCCGGCGCTTCGTCTCGAGCCCGGAAACCAAGGCTCTCGAGCTGGCGGCCATTCTGGTGGCGGCGTCCGGCGTGGCTGTGGAGAGCGGGGAAAACTTCGCCGAGAACGACCGGACCAGCACCGGCTATGTCGATGCGGGGCGCTTCGGGCAGCTGATCGAGGCCTTCTATGCGGCGCCGGCTGACCCGCCATCGGGCTGGGAGAGCGCGGCGGCGGCCCAGCGCCGCGTCGCCAAGGCGTTCGAGGCGGCGCTCGCCGGGCACGATCCTGCCGACCCCCTTGTCTTCACCGGCCACGGCGCGGTCGGCACGCTGCTCAAGTGCCATCTGGGGCATCGCGCCGTCGCCCGCTCGGAGGACCAGCGCGTCATGGCCGATCCCGGTGGGGGGAATGTCTTCGTCGTCCGCCTGAGCGACCGGACCCTCCTCACCGACTGGATGGCGATGGAGGACACGCCGGCGGCGATCCCGGGACTCTGAATTCTGCGACCTAGCGTCGGGGGGTCCATGCGCCGAGCCCGAACAGCTCGATCGCGTCCTCGAGGGCGGCCTTCAGCCGGTCGAGCCGCTCGACATCGTGGTCCACCTCGCGCAACCGCACCGGTCCGGCCGACGGCATCTCGGCCACCAGCGCCGTCCCCTTCTCGGTCAGCCCGACCAGCCGGGCGCGGCGATCGCTGGGGTCGGTCCGCACCGTGACGAGCTCCATGCGGCGCAGTTCGTCGATCGACTGGCCCAGCGTTGCCGGATGCATCACCAGCGCCTTGCGCAGGGCGGCGAGCGGCAACTGCGGCCGCTCCGCGCAGATGCGCAGCACCGAAAGCTGCAGGCCGGTAATGCCGAACCGCTTCTTGAGGTCGGCTTCGAATGCGGCCATGGCGCGTTCGAGCCGCACCCAGGCGACGGTGGCGGAGAGCGCCTGCTGCTGCATGAAACCAACCGAATCTGATGTACTATGGCGGCATAGTGAGTTGCGGCCCAAGCCGGCGCAAGACTTGACCGCGCCCCGCAACGCATGGCACTAGCCGGAAAATCCGGAGACATCTGATGGCAGGAACGCTCATCGTGGCGCTCGATCTCGACACCCGAGACGAGGCCGAACGTCTGGTCGCGGAACTCGGCGATACCGTCGATTTCTACAAGATCGGATATCAGCTGTTCTACGGCGGCGACGGACTGAACCTGGGCAAGGCCCTGCTCGCCGCCGGCAAGCGCGTCTTCTTCGACCTCAAGCTGCTCGACATCGACAACACCGTCGAAAAGGGCGTCGCCGCAATCGCCCGGACCGGAGCGACCATGCTCACGGTCCACGCGTACCCGCGCGCCATGCAGGCGGCGGCGCGGGCCGCCGAGGGCTCCGGGCTCACCGTCCTTGGCGTCACCGTCCTCACGTCGATGGACGACGCCGACCTGCGCGATGCCGGATATGCGCGCGACGCAGCCGGCCTCGTGTCGCTGCGGGCCGGGCAGGCCATGGTCGCGGGGATCGGCGGCATCGTCTGTTCGCCCAACGAGGCGGAGATGGTCCGCACGATCGTGGGGTCAGGCTATGCCATCGTCACGCCGGGCATCCGGCCCGCGGGTTCGGCGGCCGGCGACCAGAAGCGCACCGCAACCCCGGCCGCGGCGCTCAAGGCCGGAGCCTCCCACCTCGTCGTCGGCCGCCCGATCACGGCCGCGGCGGATCCGGCCGAGGCGGCACGCGCCATCCTTGCCGAAATGTCGGGCGGCGGCACGCGCTTCGCCTAGTCCTGGCTCCGGTCCGAGATTCCGGCTTTGGCGGGGACGGGCCCGTGAGGTATAGGCCAGCAAAGGGTTTGGCGGGGAGACTGCGTTGTCCGATCTCAGAGTAGCAATCGCGGGGGCAGGCGGGCGCATGGGCGCCGCCAATATCCGGGCCGTCGCCGCGGCCGAGGGCACCATCGTCGTTGCCGCCTTCGATCGTCCGGGCGCCGCTGCCATCGGGCGCGATGCGGGCGAACTTGCCGGCATCGAGCACCTGGGCGTCACCGTCACCGACAGTGCCGATACCGCCCTCGCGGGGGCAGAGGCGATCATCGACTTCACCGCGCCGGCCAATTCCGTGGCGCTCGCCCGCGAGGCCGCGGCGCGCGGGCTCGTCCACATCATCGGCACCACGGGCTGCAGCGAAGCCGACGATGCGGCAATCGCGGAGGCCGCGCGCAGCGGCGCCCGCATCGTCAAGGCGGGCAACTTCTCGCTCGGGGTGAACCTGCTGCTCGGTCTCGTCCGCCAGGCGGCAGCGGCGCTCCCCGGCTTCGACATCGAGATCCTCGAGATGCACCACAACAAGAAGGTGGATGCGCCTTCGGGGACCGCGCTCATGCTGGGAGAAGCGGCAGCGGAGGGCCGCAACGTCGACCTCGGGAGCCATTCGGTGCGCGTCCGCGACGGCCACACCGGGCCGCGCGAGGCCGGCAGCATCGGCTTTGCCACACTGCGCGGCGGCAACGTGATCGGCGAGCACCGCGTTATCCTCGCCGGCCCGTCCGAGCGGATCGAGCTCAATCACATCGCCGACAACCGTGCGCTGTTCGCCGACGGCGCGGTGCGCGCGGCACTCTGGGCCCGCGACCAGCGCCCGGGCCTATACTCCATGGCCGACGTGCTCGGCTTCAACTGAAGGACACCTGTATGACCGGTACGCTGATCCTCGTGCGCCATGGCGAAAGCGAGTGGAACCTCAAGAACCTGTTCACCGGCTGGCGCAACCCCGACCTGACGGAGAAGGGCATCGCCGAGGCGAAGGCCACCGGCGAGCGGCTGCAGAAGGCCGGGCTCAAGCCCGATGCCTACTTCACCTCGGCGCTGCGGCGGGCCCAGCATACGCTCGACCTGATCCTCGAGACGCAGGGCATCACCGAGGTGACGATCACGCGCTCCAAGCTGCTCAACGAGCGCGACTACGGCGATCTCAACGGGCTGAACAAGGACGATGCGCGCGCCAAGTGGGGCGAGGAGCAGGTGCTGATCTGGCGCCGCTCCTACGACGTCCCGCCGCCGGGCGGCGAGAGCCTCAAGGACACGGCAGCCCGCACCCTGCCCTATTTCGACCGCGAGATCCTGCCGCTGCTGAAGGCCGGCAAGACCGTTCTGATCGCGGCCCATGGCAACTCGCTGCGCTCGATCGTCATGGCCATCGAGAACCTGACGCCCGAGCAGATCCTGAAGCGCGAGATCGCGACCGGCGAGCCCGTGGTCTACAGCATCGGCGCCGACGGCAAGCTCGAGGGGACCGTCGCGGTCTGAGCCCCGGGCGGCGCGCCGCCACCGAGGGGTGCTAGGCGCCCACGACGCCGCTTTCCCAGCCGAGGATCGCGCGTTTGCGCGGCAGGCCCCAGTGGTAGCCGGTGAGCGCGCCGCTCGATCCCACCACGCGGTGGCAAGGTACGACGAAGCTGATCGGGTTGCGGCCCACCGCGGCGCCCACGGCCCGGGCCGCGGTCGGCCGGCCGATATGGGCGGCGACCTTCTGGTAGGTCGTTGCCCGGCCGACGGGGATCTTCAGCAGCGTTTCCCAGACCTGGACCTCGAAGTCGG
>JAEYZJ010000184.1 GCA_023430705.1 Pseudomonadota bacterium
TCGTACTCGAAGCAACCGATCCGGTCGATCTCTGCCTCTTCCAGCCAGTCGAGCAGGAACTCGAAGTCCTCCTCGGTCTCGCCCGGGAAGCCGACGATGAAGTTGGAGCGGATGGCGAGGTCCGGCGCCATGGCGCGCCACGCCTTGATCCGGTCGAGCGTCTTTACCTGGTTGGCCGGGCGGCGCATGAGCTTGAGTACCGACGGCGAGGCGTGCTGGAACGGAATGTCGAGATAGGGAAGGATCTTCCCCTCGGCCATCAGCGGGATCACGCCGTCGACATGCGGGTAGGGGTAGACGTAGTGGAGGCGGGTCCACACGTCCATCTGGCCCAGTTCCTCGGCCAGCGTCTGGAAGCGGGCTTCCACGTCGCGGCCCCGGAACTTGCTCGTCGCGTACTTCACGTCGACGCCATAGGCCGAGGTGTCCTGCGAGATCACCATGATCTCCTTGACGCCGGTCGCCACCAGGCGCTCCGCCTCGTACAGCACCGACGCGATCGGCCGGGAGACCAGGTCGCCGCGGATCTGAGGGATGATGCAGAAGGTGCAGCGGTTGTTGCAGCCCTCGGAAATCTTCATGTAGGCGTAGTGCCTTGGCGTGAGCTTCAGCCCTGCCTCGGGGACCAGGTCGACGAACTTGTTCGGCACCGGCGGAACATGGGTGTTCACCGCGTTGACCACGTCCTCGTACTGGTGCGGGCCGGTAACGGCCAGCACGCTCGGATGCGTTGCGCGGATCATCTCTTCCTCGACGCCGAGGCAGCCGGTGACGATGACCCGGCCGTTGGCGCCCATGGCCTCGCCGATCGCCTCGAGGCTCTCCTTCTTGGCGCTGTCGAGGAAGCCGCAGGTGTTGACCAGCACCACGTCCGCGCCTTCGTAGTCGCGGGAGAAGGCATAGCCCTGCGCCCGCAGCGTCGTCATGATGCGTTCGGAGTCAACGAGCGCCTTGGGGCAGCCGAGGCTGACCAGGCCGATTTTCGGAGCTTGTGTCATTGGCGCGCGGATATAAGCCAATCCGTGGAAAAAGCAATCATCGGCAGCCTGCGATAGAAGCAGGGCAGCCCTGATCACTGCCGATCACGAGCACGTCAGGTCACCAAGCTGTCAGTTGACCCGAATCTGCTGCTGGCCTCGATAGCCACCGCGGCCATCCGGTCGCGTCCAATAGAAGGCATACCAATGAATATCGAATCCCTGAGCAGGTACCAGCCGTACGGCCTCTCGGTGCTGCGCATCGTCAGTGCGCTGCTCTTCATGCTGCATGGCACCCAGAAGCTGTTTGCCTTCCCCGTGGGCCGCTCGCCGGGTCCGGTGGACTACTTCTCCCTGATGGGCCTCGCCGGGGTTCTCGAAGTCGTTGGCGGCCTGGCCTTGCTCGTTGGCCTGTTCACCCGTCCTGTGGCCTTCGTGCTCTCCGGACTCGCGGCATTCGCCTACTGGATGGGGCATGCCCCGAGGGATCTGTTTCCGGTGAACAATGGCGGCGATGCCGCAATCCTCTTCTGCTTCGTGTTCCTGTACCTCGTGGCCGCAGGCCCGGGCCCGTGGAGCGTCGATGCCGCTCGCGCCAAGGCTGCCTGACCCCGGTACAGGCACAAGCCAGCAAAAAGGCCGCCCTGAGGGCGGCCTTTTCACGTTCAGATATCCGGTTTCGCCGTCGGCGTCCGCCGGGCCGTCCGCCGCACGGGGGTCGCGGCAGGCGGGACGACGTCGTCGTCCACCACGCCGTCAATGTCATCGTCTTCGGCGATGTCGTGGATGGCGTCCCGCACTTCATCCAGCAGCGAGGCCGGGACGCGGCTGAGGCTGACCGCGCGCGTCGTCGCCTCGTTCGCCTTGAAGAACACCAGCAGAACCTCGCACACCACCCGCAGCAGCAGCAGGAACAGCGAGCCATAGACGGCGATCTCGAGGATGCCCCACAGCCCGTCACCAAAAGTGCGGCCGAAGCTCGCGAACAGGTGCCCCACCGACCACAAGAGCAGCGCGGCAAGGCCCGTTGCGTAGAGCACAGGCACCAGTCGCGGCGAGAGGATCGTCTCCAGCCGGAACAGCGTGGGCGAAAGGAAGATTTTCTTGAGATCGTCCAGCGTCATGGCCTTACCCCAGGAACGGAATCGATTGATCCAGAAAGTGCGTGTCTCAGGCTGCGCCCGCAAGTGCTTCCGGGGCGACCCGGGCCGTCGGCCCGAACCGGCGCTCGAACTGGACCCGCAGGGCCGAGTCCACCTCGGCCATCGAGACCAGCTGGCCGAGGTCCTCGAAACTCGTCACGCCCTGATCGGTGATGCCGCAGGGCACGATGCCGTCGAAATGGCTGAGCGTCGGCGCGAGGTTGATGGCGATGCCGTGGAAGGTGACCCAACGACTCACCCGGACGCCGATCGCGGCAATCTTGTCCTCGCGGCCGGGCCCCTTGTCCGGCCGCGCGACCCATACGCCGATCCTGCCCTCGCGCCGCTCGCCCTTGATGTTGAACGCGGCGAGCGTGTCGATGATCAGTCCCTCGAGGCCCTGCACGAGGCAGCGGACATCCCTTCCGCGCTGGCGCAGGTCGAGCATGAAATAGGCCACCCTCTGTCCGGGACCGTGGTACGTGTACTGGCCGCCGCGCCCCGCGTCGTAGACGGGAAACCGGTTCGGGGCGAGAAGATCGTCCGGCGCGGCAGAGGTCCCGGCCGTATAGAGCGCCGGATGCTCGACGAGCCATACCTGTTCGCCCGCCGTTCCGTCCGCAATGGCCGCCGCGCGCGCCCGCATGGCCGCGAGGGCTTCGGGGTAGGGGGTCAGTCCATCGGCGATGGTCCACTCGACCGGAAGGCCGTCACTGCGCATCAGCCTGGTTCCGGTGTCGCAGATTGGTTCACTCGTTAACGCTTCGGTAAGCAACGCCATCCAATGTCGCCTTGTGGGGCCCGGCGATTCAGCCGGTCGGTTCATCGTGGATATGTATGAATACCCTAGACACTATTGAAGTGGATATCACGGTAGAGCTGGGCGCCGCCATCATGCCGGTGCACCATCTGCTGCGCATGGGGCGCGGCGCGGTGATCGAACTCGACACCACCGAGAACGACGCGCTGCGCGTCTACGCCAACAATACGCTGATTGCCCGGGGCGAAGTGAAGGTCGAGGACGGCCGGCTCAGCGTCGAGCTCACCGAGAAGGTCCGCCGCCCGGCGTGATTCCCGCGACTGCCGCTGCGCTACCTAAACCCCAGCTTACCGATGCGAGAGTAGCAGGAGTGATCCTGCCCGCGCGCAACCTCGTCGGCCGGCCGCCTGCGGATGGCCACCAGCTCGGCCGACGAACTCCGTTTACGGCGCTCCACCACTCTCCGGCCGACACTTGTGACAAAAGCGGAATTAATCGCTTGCGCCATCCGACGGGCGTTGCTAAACGCTGCCTCGCTTCGCCGGAAGGCGGTGCTTCTACCACTGGCGTGCGGTCGTGGCGGAATTGGTAGACGCGCAGCGTTGAGGTCGCTGTGCCGCAAGGCGTGGAAGTTCGAGTCTTCTCGACCGCACCAGGGTTCTCCGGAACACTGCAGGCCAAAACGAACGGCTCCCTTCGGGGAGCCGTTGTCGTTTCAGGTCATCGTGAGGCTGCCCGGCCAACTGATGCGCCGCGCGACAGGCGCGGTCGGATTGAAGCGTTCACCGCCCCGCGTTAGCGACCGCCGATTCGATGGCCTTGCCTCGGCATGTCCGGCGCGACCATGCACGTCGCGCAGGTCCCTGAGCGGGCTTCCGCCCTTTCCAGCCGAGCAGTCGCATCGCGTTGAGGGTGACGAGCACCGTGGCTCCGGTGTCGGCGAGGATCGCCGGCCAGAGCCCGGTGATGCCGAGGATGGTTGTGACGAGGAACGCCGCCTTGAGGCCCAGGGCCACGGTGATGTTCTGCCAGATGTTGCCCATGGTCGCCCGCGACAGGTCGATCAGGTTGGCGATGTCCGTGACGCGGCCGTGGAGGATCGCCGCGTCCGCGGTTTCGAGTGCGACGTCCGTAC
>JAEYZJ010000185.1 GCA_023430705.1 Pseudomonadota bacterium
CAATGCGGCGCCAGTGTGTGCCGCCGGTGCATCAACCCGAGGCGCCGGGCGGCCGTCCCACGTAGTGCGCGCGCGGCCGGATCAACTGTCCTGCCGCCGCCTGTTCGAGGCCGTGCGCCAGCCAGCCCACGGAGCGCGCGAGGGCAAAGATCGCCCCTGGCGCGCGAGGGGGCAGTTCGTAGGCTACGGCCAGCGCCGCAAGCGCGAAATCGATGTTGGGTTCCTCCTCGAGCACAGCCCTGCCCGCGGCGGCGAGCCGCAGGAATGGCGGCGGTACCGCGAAGGCCTCCATCAGCACCCGGGCCCGGATATCGCCGCGCGGATAGAGCCGGTGGCCGAAGCCCGGGACGACCCGGCGCTCGCCGAGCCAGTCGAGCAGCGCCGCCTCCGCCGTGCCGGGTTGATGCTCGATGTCGTCTGCTAGGGCCATGACCTCGGACGCCGCGTTGCCGTGGCGCGGGCCGCCCAGCGCCGCAAGCCCCGACAGCACCCCGGCACCGAGGGGCGCGCCCGTCGAGACGGTCACCCGCGCAGCGAAGGTCGAGGCGTTGAGTTCGTGGTCGGCGAGGAGCACGAGGGCCCGGCGGATGACCTCCGCCGCCCCTGGCCGTCCGAAGCTTCCCGCAAGCCGCTCATGGAGGGGCCCGGCCCCTGCTCCGGCGAGGTTGGCGGCGACGATCGCGAAGCACGCGAGCGCATCGTCCCGTAACCGCGCGGCTCCGCGTTCCGAGCTTGGCTGGCCGCCGGCTGCGGCCCTGGCGAGCGCGACGAGAGCAGCGCCGACCGAAGGGGCCGCGGGAGGCTCGGCATCCCGCGGCGCGTATCGGCAGTCCCACAGCAGTTCGATTACCTGTTCGAGCGTCGCCGTCGCCGAAAGCTCGGCCGCGTCCTCTCCCCGGTAGTAGAGCCGGCCCGCAACCACCGTCGAGATGGCCGAGGGCAGCACCGGCTCGCCCCAGGCGATGGCCTCCGAAGCCGCCGCCATGGCGCTGCGACGCCCGCGCGAACGCTGCGCGACGCGATCGACGTCCTCCTCGCGATAGAGGCTGCGCCGGCTGTCGGCCGGGTCGGGCTTGGCGCGGATGCGGCCGCGGCTGACATTGGCATAGAGCGACTGCGGCTTGCTGCCGAGCCGGGCCAGGGCTGCGCTGGCGGTAAGCCACATGGAACGCCTCACGTTGATCTCAACGATCAAGATTGACGTCAATATTAGCGAGCTTACCCTCCGGCTGCAAACACGAGGAGTGCCCGATGAGTAATGGTCTCGAGAACGTGGTGGCCGCCGAGACGGTGCTGTCGGAGGTCGACGGCAACGCCGGACGGCTCGTCATCCGCGGCGTGCCGCTCGAAGCGCTCGCAGGGCGCACCAGCTATGAGCAGACGCTGGCGCTCCTCTGGGATGGCTTCTTTCCGGCGCTGCCGGCCGATGTCGCCGAAGCGGTGGGCGCGGCGCGCGCCCGGGTGTTCGCCGCCCTCGAAGACGCATTGCCGCTGGTGGCCGGCCGCGACCCGTTCGACGGGATGCGCACGCTGACGGCACTGCTGCCCGACGGCACCGACATCGAAGCGGCGCTGGCGCTTGCCGCGGCTCCCGCCGTGCTGCTTCCTGCCCTCGTCCGCCTGCGGGACGGCAAGGCCCCGCAGGCCCCGGACCGGTGCCTGCCCCACGCCACCGACATGCTGCGGATGCTGACGGGTGCGTTGCCGGCCCCCAAGGCCGCATCGGCGCTCGAGACCTACCTCGTCACCGTCGCAGACCACGGGCTCAACGCCTCCACCTTCGCGGCGCGCGTCGTCGCCTCGACCGGAGCCGGGCTCAACTCGTCCGTGCTCGCGGCCCTCGGCGCGTTGAAGGGCCCGCTGCATGGCGGCGCGCCGGGCCCGGTGCTCGACATGCTCGACGCGGTGGGCGATCCCGGCCACGCCGCATCGTGGATCGCGGCAGAGCTCGCTGCGGGGCGCCGGCTCATGGGCTTCGGTCACCGCATCTATCGGGTGCGCGACCCTCGCGCCGACGCGCTCAAGGGGGCGCTGGGGCGGCTGGGGCACTCGCAGGGTCCAGCTCCCCGGATGGCGCTGGCCGCGCGCGTCGAAGCGGAAGCGCTGGCTGCGCTGAGGCGCCACAAGCCCGATCGGCCGCTCGACACCAATGTCGAGTTCTACACCGCACTCCTGCTGGAGGCCCTGGGCTTTCCGCGCGACACCTTCACGGCGGTGTTCTCCGCCGGGCGGGTCCTCGGATGGATCGCGCATGAGAGGGAGCAGGCAGCGACGGGCAAGCTCATCCGGCCGAAATCCATCTACGTCGGGCCTCAGCCAAGGGAGGCGGCGTGATCACCGACTGGTGAGCGGGGGGCATGTCATATTTTGTATGGGGCCCTGCCGAACTGCCGTAAGGTCACAGTCATCGGCAGCCTATCCAAGGCACGTTGCCGACTGAGAGCCCGCTCCGTTTCGGCGCGCAACTCCCGCCCTGCTCCTCCTCCAACAAAGGCCGGGAAAATGACCTCCGATCAGCGTTTCGACATGCGTGTAACCTGCGCGTACTGCGGCCATGCCAGCACCATCTCGGTCGCGGCCGTCTCCCTGCCCGGCGGCCATCGGGTGAACTGCCCGGTATGCGGCACTTCGATGGGGACGATTGCCCAGATCAAGGTCGAGCAGGGTCTCGACTGGCACTCCCGCGACCGGCTGGCCAGCTAGGCTCCGGCCTCGGCGCCCCTGGCCCGCGCGTCGAGCTGCTCGCTGACCTCCTCCTCCACCGCCTGCTCGATCGCGCCCCGCGCCGCCGCCTCGATCTTCCTGCGCTCCGCCTCGATCTCGGCGTGCTCCTTGTGCTCGATGCCCACCGATCTGTTCGGAGCCTTCGACGCCTCGATCAGGTAGTCGAGCTTCACATGCAGGGCCGCCTCGCTGCGTGCGCCAGCGACGAGAATCACGCCCGAGATCACGATGGCGGCGACGGACAGGAAGATGTTGAACCCGAACATGAAGCTGTCGTTGAACTGGAGGAAGCCGCCAATGGCGATCCCCACGACGAGCGCGATCGAGGTCGCGATGAATCCCGTGGTGGTCGACAGGAAATCCGCGATGCCGTTTATCAGCCGACTTGGTGTGTGACGGTCGAGACGCATGATCCCGCATAACGCGCGATCACGTGTTTGGATGCGAGGCCGTCCCGCCCGGGCATGAGGAAACGCCGGCGATCACGCGGACCGCCGGCGGAAGCATCAGGCAGCGACCTTGGGCGGCAGCTGCTGGCCCGGCGTAGACGTTGAGATCGCCTCCTCCTCGGGAGTCATGTCGGCCGGAACGTCCGCAAAGAGCGGGGTCGAAAGGTACCGCTCCCCGGTGTCGGGCAACATGGCGAGGATGGTCGAGCCCTCGGGGGCGGTCTCGGCGACCTTGAGCGCGGCGGCGAAGGTCGCGCCCGCCGTGATGCCGACGAAGATGCCTTCCTTCTGCGCCAGGTCCATCGACGCCTTCATTCCGTCGGGCGGCGCCACCGGCACGATCTGGTCGAACAGCTTCTCGGTGACCGCCTCGCTGGTGATCCAGGGGATGAAGTCGGGGCTCCAGCCCTGGAACGGGTGCGGCTTCCAGGCAGGATGGCTGCCGGTCGCGGCATGGTCGGCGCGGCGCTCGGGCTGCGGTTCGCCGCTGGTGAGCATCGCCGCGCCCTCGGGCTCGGCGACGATGATCCTGGTGTTCGGCATCTTGTCGCGCAGCACGCGGCCCACGCCGGTCAGGGTGCCGCCGGTGCCGAAGCCCGTGACCCAGTAGTCGAGCTTCTCGTCGGCGAAGTCGCTCAGGATCTCCTGCGCGGTCGTGCGCGAGTGCATCTCCGGGTTGGCCGCGTTCTCGAACTGCCGGGTCTGGAACCAGCCGTTCGCCGCGGCAAGGGATTCGGCCTTGCGGATCATGCCGTTGGCCCGTTCCGCCGCCGGCGTCAGCACCACCTTGGCCCCGAGGAAGCGCATCAGCTTGCGCCGTTCGACCGAGAAGCTCTCGGCCATGGTGACGACCAGCGGATAGCCCTTGGCGGCGCAGACCATGGCGAGGCCGATGCCGGTGTTGCCGCTGGTGGCTTCCACCACCGTCTGGCCGGGCTTCAGCGCGCCGGACTTCTCGGCTGCCTCGATGACGCCGAGCGCCAGGCGATCCTTCACCGACCCCAGCGGATTGAAGGCCTCGATCTTGACGTAGAGCTTCACGTGTTTCGGACCGAGCTTGTTGATCCGAACGACCGGCGTGTTGCCGACTGTCCCCAGGATATCGTTGAACTTCATTGGTTCGTCCTCATGGTGCCCCGCTTGACGCCCAAGTTACCCCCGGGGCGGCGGAGCGACAAGTGAACCTGTGGTACAGACTCATATGATGACTGGTCCCGGTCAGACCGCGTCGCCCCAGTCGAACTTGCGTGCGGCCTTGAACGCGGGGCGGTCCCGGCTCGGCACGACCCGGCGTTCGAGGCCCGGTTCCGCGCAGAGCGGCAGCGTTACCGAGAACTTGTTCTCTTCCGGCCGCTTGATCACGCGGGCCACCGCGCGCGTGCCGATTCCCGGGCGGGCGACCACGAGGTAACTGAACTTCTCGTCCTCGTAGCCGAGCGAACCGCCCTTCATCCGCATGTGGTCGCGGCTGCGGGCGAGGCGCACCGAGAAGTGGCACCAGTCGGGCTCGACGAGCGGGCACTCGCGCTCGTGTGGGCATGGCGCCAGCACGGCTCCGCCCTGCCCGATCAGGTGCGCGCGCACCGCCATCAGCCGCTGGTAGTCACGCGGGCGACCCGGCTCGACGAGGACGAGCGCGCCGCTGCAGTGCCGCCACAGGCGCGTCGCCGCGTCGAGCATTGCGATGTCCGGCAGTTCGGTCAGGGCGTAGGCGCAGGTCACGAGGTCGAAGCTGCGCCCGAGATCGAACCGGCCCAGGTCATCGTGGCGATATTCGGTCGCCGATCCGGGTGCCGCCAGCCGTGACGCGAGGTCGAGGAACGGCCGGTTGTGGTCCATCAGCGTGAGCGTTGCCGCCGGATAGGCCGCGGCAGCCGCCCACGCGGCAGTGCCGGGCCCTGCCCCGGCATCGAGCACCGAGGCCGGCACGAACTCCGGGGCCCGGCGCGCCAGCTCCTCGAGCACGTTCGACACGGCGGCGTAGGTGGCCGGCATCCGGCTCAGCGCATAGGCGAGCGCGTCGCTGCTGCCCCCGATGACGGCGCTCGAGGCGCCGCGCTGGCGGTAGTGCGCCGACATGGCGGATGCGCTCTCGGCGAGCCCCCGGCGGCTGCCGAGGTCGTCGGCGAGGCTGCGCACGGCCTCAGCCAGGTCATGCGGCAACCCGCTCATTGGTCTCCCCTGCCCTCGAAGGCGGCGATGGCTTCCGACAGGGCGTACTTGAAGCGGTCCTTGTCGGCGCTCGCGGCGTCGAGAATCTCGCGGACGCGCCAGAACTCGCGGCCGGCCACCGCGCCGACCTCGGCGCGGACATAGACGTCGGGCGGATAGCGGTACACCGTGGCATCAACAAGCTTCTGGCTCATGATGTCCACCGAGGTAATGGCGGAATCGAGAATGCTCGGCTCGGCGATGGGAAGGTTCGGATCAGGCGTGCGATGGGCATCGATGCCTACCAGCACCTCGCATTGATCCGCGATGTGCCCGAGCGGCAGCGGGTTGCTGACGCCGCCGTCGATGAAGTAGCGCCCATCGAGCTGCACCGAGCGGAAGAGGCTCGGGATGGCCATCGAGGCGGCAATCGCGGGACGCAGCGGGCCGGAGCTGAACATCACCTCCTGCCACGCGAAGACGTCGGTCGCCACCGCATGGAAGGGCACGGCCAGGCCGGCGAAATCGTCGGGAAGTCCCTCGGGCAGGAAGGCATTGGCGAGGATCACCGCGTTCACCTGCACCGACAGGCCCCCTTCCAGCACCTGCCACAGCGTGGGACGGTTGCGCGTCAACAGCGTCGAGGCGATCTGCTGCACGCTGCCGGACACCGTACAGACATGCTCGCGCAGTTCCGCGCCGCTCATGCCGTTGGCCCAGCCCGAGCCGATCAGCGCGCCGATCGAGGAGCCCGCGATGACCGAGGGCTTGAGGCCGAGCTCGTCCATCGCCTCGATATAGGCGATGTGCGCCAGTCCCCTTGCCGCGCCGCTGCCAAGTGCCACGCCGATCCGCATCGTCGTCTCCGTAACAGGCCGGTTATGCGACAGCACCGGTCCCAAAGCAAAGGCCCCGCCATCGCTGACGGGGCCCCGCAGTTCAAATGATCGCAAGCCGATCAGGCGCTGGCGGGCGCCTCTTCCTTCTTGCGCTCGGCGTAGATGTAGAGCGGACGGGCGTCCTTGCCGTTCACGACTTCCTCGCTGATCACCACTTCCTCGACGCCGTCGAGCGAGGGGAGATCGTACATGGTGTCGAGCAGGATGCCTTCCATGATCGAGCGGAGGCCACGCGCGCCGGTCTTGCGCTCGATGGCGTGCTTGGCGATCGCCTTGAGCGCGTCCTCGTGGAAGGTCAGTTCCACCTCTTCCATCGAGAACAGGCGCTGGTACTGGCGGACCAGGGCGTTCTTGGGCTCGGTCAGGATCTGGATCAGCGCCGGCTCGTCGAGGTCCTCGAGCGTCGCCAGCACCGGCAGGCGGCCGATGAACTCGGGGATGAGGCCGAACTTCACCAGGTCTTCCGGCTGCACGTCCTTGAGCAGGTCGCCGACGCGGCGGTCACGCGGATCCTTGACGGTGGCGGAGAAGCCGATGCCCGAACCCTCGCCGCGGGCGGCGATGATGCGCTCGAGGCCGGCGAAGGCGCCGCCGCAGATGAACAGGATGTTGGTCGTGTCCACCTGCAGGAATTCCTGCTGCGGATGCTTGCGGCCGCCCTGCGGGGGCACGGAGGCAACGGTGCCTTCCATGATCTTCAGCAGGGCCTGCTGCACGCCCTCGCCCGACACGTCGCGGGTTATCGAGGGGTTGTCGGACTTGCGCGAGATCTTGTCGACCTCGTCGATGTAGACGATGCCGCGCTGGGCCTTCTCGACGTTGTAGTCGGCGGACTGCAGCAGCTTGAGGATGATGTTCTCCACGTCCTCGCCGACATAGCCGGCTTCGGTGAGCGTGGTGGCATCGGCCATCGTGAACGGCACGTCGAGGATACGCGCCAGCGTCTGCGCGAGCAGCGTCTTGCCGGTACCCGTCGGACCGATCAGCAGGATGTTCGACTTCGAGAGCTCGATATCCTGGTTCTTGGTCGCGTGGTGCAGGCGCTTGTAGTGGTTGTGTACCGCCACCGAGAGCACGCGTTTGGCGCGCGCCTGCCCGATAACGTAGTCATCCAGCACCTTGCAGATGTCGGCCGGCGTCGGGACACCGTCCGAGGACTTCACCATCGAGGTCTTGTTTTCCTCGCGGATGATGTCCATGCACAGCTCCACGCATTCATCGCAGATGAATACGGTCGGCCCGGCTATGAGCTTGCGGACCTCATGCTGCGATTTCCCGCAGAACGAGCAGTAAAGCGTGTTCTTGCTGGATTCGCCGCTGGTCGTGTCCTTGGACATCCTGTCACTCCTGGGAGGTTGGGCTCCCATTCCCGGCTAGATTGAACGCTAGCCCCGCTATCCTGAACAAAACGTAAGTCCGACCGACCTTAAAGGCCAGCCGGACACCGCACAATCACACAAGTGTCACACTCAGGCGGCGGACTGCCGTTCACCTTAATGCGTAAAAGGCTCACGAAGCCTCCGGTTCCACGCGCTTCTCGTAGATCGAGTCGATGAGGCCGAATTCCTTGGCCTCTTCGGGGTTGAGGAAACGGTCGCGCTCGAGCGCGTTGTGGATCGCCTCGTAGCTCTGGCCGGTGTGCTTGACGTAGATCTCGTTGAGGCGGCGCTTGAGCTTCTCGGTGAACTGGGCGTGGATGAGAATGTCCGTCGCCTGGCCCTGGTAGCCGCCCGAAGGCTGGTGCACCATGATCGAGGAGTTGGGCAGCGAGCCGCGCATGCCGGCCGCGCCGCCGGCGAGCAGCAGCGAGCCCATCGAGGCTGCCTGCCCGGTGCAGAGCGTCGCCACCGGCGGGCGGATGAACTGCATCGTGTCGTAGATCGCGAGGCCCGACGTCACCACGCCACCGGGCGAGTTGATGTACATCGAGATCTCTTTCTTCGGGTTCTCGGACTCGAGGAAGAGCAGCTGCGCGACGATCAGCGAGGCCATGCCATCCTCGACCTGCCCGGTCACGAAGATGATGCGCTCCTTGAGCAGGCGCGAGTAGATGTCGAAGGCGCGCTCGCCCCGGTTGGTCTGTTCGATGACCGTGGGCACGAGGTAGTTGGTGAAGGTATCGACCGGATCTCTCATTTTGAGATTTTGCCCCTGAGGTAGGAAGAATCAGCGCTCGCGGCCGACTTCAGGCGATGCCCTGTTAAGGGCGGGTAAAGCCACACATAGGCGCCAGTGAGGCTGGCCACAATATGCACAGTCTCGCTCAATCCGACCGCTTTGCGTAAGCTGCCCGGATGGGGAGGGCGCGGCTTCGGCCGGCCCCGCGGGCTTCGCGTCAGGCGCTGAAGCCGACGGCCACGCCGCGCTTCTTGAAGTAGGACTGCATCGTCTTGCGCCCCTGGCGGTTGTTCTGCGCCAGCCGGGCGGGATCGAAGACGGCCTCCTTGGCGCCTTCCCGAGCCATCGCCGCCTTCAGCGCGGCGATGTGGGTGTCGATGTCCTCGTTGTTGGCCTTGAGCGAGGCGTAGATGTTGTCGATGGCTTCGGCGAGCGTGAGGTCGGCCACGGCTAGGCTCCGGTGAGTGTTCCTTTGCGGCTATGCACTACCCGGATTTTCCGGCGGGACAAGTGCCAAGTGCCGCGGCACTGGCGCACTTTACGTCTCCGGCAGCCTGGGGCAAGGATGCCGCGGAGCCCTGACGGCTCCATGATCCAGTCGAGGACGACTCCGATTTCTGCTGCATTCCAACTGTCCGCCGAGACCCGACGCGCCGATGCCGCGCCGCGTGATCCGGCTTTCTTCAGCGACCCCTACGCCTTCTACGACGCGGTCCACGCCCAGTCGCCGGCCTTCTTCTGGAACGACTACGGCCACTGGTGCTTTGCCGGCTTCAGGGATGTGAGCGCCCTGCTCCGCGACAAGCGCTTCGGCCGGCAGATCCTGCACCTGATGAGCCGCGAGGAGCTGGGCATGGCGCCGCCCAAGGCCCATACCGCCGCCTTCGACCAGACCGAGAAGTACTCGCTGCTCACCCTCGAGCCACCGGGCCACACGCGGCTCAGGGCGCTGGTCAACCGCGCCTTCGTCTCCCGCAACGTCGAGCAGTTGCGCCCGCGCATCGAACGGCTCGCCAACGAGCTCATCGACGGCTTCGAGGCGGACGGCCATGCCGAACTGCTGCGCGCCTACGCCGTGCCGATCCCGGCGATCGTCATTGCCGAGATGATCGGCATGCCCGCCGACATGGCGATGCAGCTGGTCGAGTGGTCGAACCGCATGGTCGCCATGTACATGCACGGCGTGACCCATGAGACCGAGCTCGATGCCAACCAGGCCTCGATCGAGTTCATGGATTACGTGCGGCAGCTGATCGCCGAGCGCCGGCGGCAGCCGAGGGAGGACCTCCTCACCCACATGCTGACCTCCGAGGTCGAGGGCGAGAAGCTGACCGAGGAGGAAGTGATCTCGACCACGATCCTGCTGCTCAACGCGGGGCACGAGGCAACCGTCCACACCACCGGCAACGCGGTGAAGTCGATCCTCGAGAGCGGGCTCGACCGGCAGGCCCTGTTTGCCGACGACAGGCAGGTGGAAGCGACGGTCGAGGAGTGCCTGCGCTTCGACGCCCCGCTCCACATGTTCACCCGCTATGCGCTGCAGGACGTAACGCTCGACAACGGGCTGAGCTTCAGGCAGGGCGAAACGATCGGGCTCATGCTGGGCGCCGCCAACCGCGATCCCGCCCGCTTCCGCGAGGCCAACCGCTTCGATCCGTTCCGCACAGACGGCGCCAATGTCAGCTTCGGGGCGGGCATCCACTTCTGCATCGGCGCACCGCTCGCCCGCATCGAGCTCCAGATTTCGCTCAGGACCCTGTTCTCGCGCCTGCCGGACCTTCGCTTGGCCGAAACTCCGCGGTACAATAACATCTACCACTTCCACGGCCTCGAACGGCTGGAGGTTGCCTGGTGATGGAGCGCGGCGACCGATGAGCGACCTGGACAGCGTCTATCTCGCCTACATCGCCTGCCTGAACGCCCGCGACTGGGACCGGCTGGGCGAGTTCGTGGCCGAAGAGGCTGTCCATAACGGCCGTGCGCTCGGCCTCGGCGGCTACCGCAAGATGCTCGAGGGCGACGTCTTCGAAATCCCCGACCTCCGCTTCGAGGTCGGGCTCCTGGCGGTGCAGGCCCCGCTCGTCGCCGCCCGGCTCGATTTCGACTGCACGCCCCGCGGCACCTTCCTCGGCCTGCCCGTCAACGGCCGCAGGGTGAGCTTCGCCGAGCACGCCTTCTATGCCTTCCGGGGCGACCACATCACCGAGGTCTGGTCGGTGATCGACAAGGCCGCCATCGAGGCCCAGCTCTAGCGGCCCATCAACCCGGCGAGCACTTCGGGCAGCAAGCCGGGGAGGTCCTCGGCGATGAGC
>JAEYZJ010000363.1 GCA_023430705.1 Pseudomonadota bacterium
GAGGTCAGGAAGGCAATCGAACAGACAAAGGTGATGCAGAAATGAACGTCGAGAACATCCTGAAAGTCGCCGACGCCATCGAACAGCATTCGATCCCGGACCTCGGGTTCAATATGCGACGCTGGCGCGATCGAGCCGGGGCGTCCTCCCCGGACCTCTCAGGCCATGGGTGCGGGACGGTTGCCTGCATTGGCGGCACGGCTGAGGCCATGTTTCCCAAGAAGTTGGCCGAGGACGCCCTTGGGCTGACCCACGAGCAATCCAAGGCGCTGTTTTTCGCGGTGGACGGCACAGGCAACCGTGTCATCTCCGACGAAGAATTCGGGTCCATCACCCCGTCCCAAGCCGCAGCCGTCCTCCGTCACCTTGCCGCAACCGGTGAAGTCGACTGGTCCATCACTCTCTCTACCGATGAGGGTGAGCAGAAATGACCTTGGGAGACAAGCTGACCGCCGCAAAGGCGCTGATCGCTACCCCGGAGAAGTGGGGCAAGGGCAAGTATAAGCACGATGGGCGACGCTGCGCCCTGATCGCTATCGACCATGGCGGCGCCGGCTATGCCGGTCACATGGCCCTGCGCGAAGCTCTTCCCGGCGACTTCGCCTGCATATTGGCCTTCAACGACCATCCCGACACCACCCATGCCGACATCATGGCCCTGTTCGACCGCTCCATTGCCGCTGCGGTCGGCTCTACCGAGGGGAACGAGCAGAAATGAGCCAGGCTGTTGCAGAACGCGAGGACCATTTGCCGGCGACTGATGTCGCCACGTTGACGCCGATGCAGATGGCTTTCCATCTCGTGAGCATGGGGCGGGACTTCGCCGCCGTCCGCGAGATGCTGGATTATAGCCGTCAGCTCGAGCGAGAGGAAGCCGAGAAGGCTTTCGCCCGCGCCATGGCAGCCGCACAGGGTGAGATGGGCGTCGTCGCGACCAATGCGACGAACCCGCAAACCCGCAGCCGCTATGCCGACTATGCGCAGCTGGATCGCGCCCTGCGCCCGATCTACCGCAAACACGGCTTCGCGCTGAGCTTCAACGACGGCACGACCGACAAGCCCGACTGGGTGCGTATCGAGTGCCACGTCTCGCACATCGGCGGGCACACCCGGATTTACCATAAGGACATGCCGGCGGACGGCAAGGGCGCCAAGGGCAACGACGCGATGACCAAGACCCATGCGGTCGGGGCAGCGCAGTCCTACGCCATGCGCTACCTGCTTCGCATGATCTTCAACGTCGCCACCGGTGAAGAAGACCGGGACGGCAACCGTCCGACCGAAACCATCAGCGATGAGCAGGTGAACCAGCTCCGCGATCTCATCGAAGAGGTTGGCGCCGATCTGGTGAAGTTCTGCCAGTACCTCCGTATCGGGGCGCTAGCCGATCTGCGCCAGTCCGATTTCAAGCGTGCCGTCGCTGCCCTCGAAGCCAAGAGGGGCAAGTGAATGGACATTTTCTACGACCTAGAGCAGGGCAGCCCAGAGTGGTTTGCCACGCGCGCCGGCATCCCGACCGCGAGCGAGTTTTCCACCGTACTAGCCGAGGGGCGGGAAGGCCTCATCCCCTCCGCGATCATGGACGCGATGGTCAGTAACGGCTGTACCGCGGCCCAGCTGGCAGCGGCAGTGAAGGCGGCACGCGCCAAGGGTGCTAGCCCTTCAGCAGGTCGGCTGAAGTACATGCGACAGCTGGCCGGCGAAATCCTCACTGGCGAGCCCGCTCCGGGCGGCTACAGCAACGACTTCATGGAGCGCGGCAAGGAGTTCGAGGACGAGGCTCGCGACCTGTTCGCCTTCATGCGCGATGTCGAGCCCCAGCGCGTCGGCTTCATCCGCAACGGGAACAAGGGTTGCAGTCCCGACAGCCTGATAGGCGACAACTCAGGGCTGGAAATCAAAGTCGCCATCCCTGCGGTGCAGATCGAGCGTATCCAGCGCGGCACGTTGCCGAGTGAACACGTTGCCCAGGTTCAGGGCTCAATGTGGGTGAGCGAGCGCGAGACGTGGAGCTTCATCAGCTACTGCCCGAAGCTCGCGCCGCTGATCATCGATGTGCCGCGCGACGAAGCGTACATCGCTCGGCTCGCCAAGGCGGTCGACGCCTTCAACGAAGAGCTGGACGCGCTCGTTCAGTCGATCCGCACCTACCAGAACTTCAAGGCGGTAGCTGCATGACCGCAGATGCCGCCGGGCTGACGGAGTTCTACGACTACACGCGCCGGCTGCTGCTGGACACGCGCCGCACCCGCGACCTCGCCAAGATGGCGCGGTGCAACATCCGCATTCAGTCGGAGCGGTTCAAGGCGCTGTCGCAGGAACGGCAGGACGATCTTCTGGCGCTGTTCGGTGACGCCGCCGCTGCAACCGGGATGGGCGCAGCATGACAACGAACGCCAATCTTCCATGGTCTGAACAGTTCCGCATCGTCGCCAAGGAATGGGTAGACCTCGACCGTGCCGCGACCCTTCTCGAGGAGACCAAGACGCTGGTCCTGTCGCAGAAGATCAAAGCGCTGGGCGATATCGCGCACAACCGCGCAGAAGCAGCGGTAAAGGCGAGCCCGGAATGGCTCGACTACGTCACCCGCATGGTTGAAGCCCGGTCTGCTGCGAACCTCAAGAAGGTCCAGATGGAATACCTCCGGATGAAGTTCCAGGAGTGGTCCAGCGAGAACGCCAGCCGTCGCGCAGAGATGAGGCTGACAGCATGAACGTCTCGTTCGAGAACGAAAGGAACGCAGCATGAGCGACAAGCCCATTCTGTACAGCGCTCCGATGGTGCGCGCCCTGCTCGCCGGCACCAAGACGCAGACGCGGCGCATCCTGAGGTCCGAGACCGCGATCTGCCGCGATCCCGCATGGGAAGCTGTGAAAGGCGAAGATGGCGTGTGGAGGATCGCCGCCGACACGCCGGAAATGTTTGGTGATGTACCTGTCGGCCTTCGCATCGCAGTAGGAGATCGACTCTATGTCCGCGAGCACTGGCGGACCTACTCCACGCTCGATGATCACCCGCCCCGCGACATCACTGGCGTGCGTGTCTGGTACGAAGCTGACGAGGGATACAAGCCGAAGAGCCGCTTCCGTCAAGGCATGCACATGCCCCGCTGGGCCTCACGCATCACCCTCACCGTCACCGACGTGCGCGTACAGCGGTTGCAGGACATCAGCGAGGCTGATGCGATAGCCGAGGGCATTGTCGAGACGGGCTGCCCTTCCCCGACCGAGCGTTTTGGGGTTCGGATCGCCGAGGATGATTGGTGCGCCGGGCCCACACCGCGCGCTGCCTATAGTGCCCTCTGGACGCACGTCAACGACAAGGCCGGCGCGCCGGCCGGCCAGTCGTCCTGGGACCGAAACCCTTGGGTTGCCGCCTACACCTTCACCGTCGAGCTGGCAAACATCGATCAGGTGAGGGCAGCATGAGGTTCACCATCACCACGGCAGAGCGCTCCCGTATCGTGCATCAGCAGCTCGCTCGCGAAGTCGGGAGGACGGCATGAGCGAGAGCTCCGGCATCGAATGGTGCGATAGCACGTTCAACCCGTGGGTTGGCTGCACCAAGATCAGCCCCGCCTGCGACCACTGCTATGCCGAAGGTTGGGCGAAACGCTCCGGCCTAGTGAAGTGGGGCAACGAGCCGCGCCGCCGCACCAGCGAGAGCAACTGGCGAGAGCCGCTGAAGTGGCAGGCCACGGCCGAACAGTTCGAGCGCGAGCACGGCCATCGTCGCCGGGTGTTCTGCGCCTCCCTTGCCGACGTCTTCGACAACCAGGTGCCGATGGAATGGCGAAATGACCTCTGGTCGCTCATAGAGCGTTGCTGGGGGCTGGATTGGCTGTTGCTGACCAAGCGGCCGCAGAACATCGAGAAGATGCTGCCCGACGCCCCGACATGGGAGAACATCAGGGGGCACGTCTGGCTCGGCACGACCGTCGAGGATCAGCAGCGCGCCGGTCAGAACATACCGCACCTGTTGAAGCACGATTCCGCGGTGCGCTTCCTGTCGTGCGAGCCGCTGCTCGGTCCTATCTCCCTTGCGAACATGCGCTACGGCAAAGTCGTGCTGAACCCGCTGCTCGGGATGTCGGAGGGACCAAGCGACGCAATTCGCGCGCTTCTTGGACATGATGCCTTCATGCCGATCGACTGGGTGATCGCCGGCGGCGAGAGCGGCCCGCACGCCCGGCCGTCGCATCCTGACTGGTTCCGATCCCTGCGCGATCAGTGCGCCGCCGCTGGCGTGCCGTTCCTGTTCAAGCAGTGGGGCGAGTGGGCGCCGCATACACCGGTAGCCGGCGGCGACCTCGGCGGTGAAGTGCGGCGAGGAAAGGCGACTATCGTTCATCCGACGGGCCAGTCCGACGTCGAAGTGTTCAACGCGACGGGCCGGAACACGATCAAAGGCAGTCGCTACATGGCCCGCATCGGCAAGAAGTCCGCCGGCCGCCTGCTTGACGGCATCGAGCACAACGGGTTCCCCAACATCGATCACGCGAGGGCAGCGGCATGACCGAGCTTCGCCAGCGCGAGGAACCTATCCGTTCCGCCAAGATCCTGCGCAGCGCCAAGGGCGCGCCCTGCACCGCTCGGTTTCCGGGCATCTGCAACGGCAACACCGAAACAACGGTCTGGTGCCACCTCAACGGCCATGCCTTCGGCAAGGGCATGGGGGTGAAGGCGCACGAC
>JAEYZJ010000024.1 GCA_023430705.1 Pseudomonadota bacterium
GAATTGTCCTGCAGCATCGCGTTGATCGAGGCTACCGGCATCTTGTACGCCATCACGCCCATCAACTTGCCGCGCTGGTCCAGCATGGGGGTGGCAAGGAAGCTCGCCGGCTGCCCGGTGATCGGGTAGATCGACGTCGGCTCGTAGACGACCTGGCCGCGCTCGGTGAGCTGCATTGCCGTCTGAACGGCACGGCCCAGGCCCGTGTCGGCAAGCGCGCCACCCTCGGCAGCGCTGAGAGCGAAGTCCTCGTCCTTCATCACCGAATAGACGAGGTTGCCATCCGAATCGAACATGTAGATGTCGAGGTAGCCCTGCAGCTCAAGCTGCTGACGGAACACGACCTGCACCTTGTCGTGCGTGAAATCGTAGTTGGTGCGCCCCGTCTGCTTGACGTCGAGTTTCTGCCGTTCGCCGGCGGGGTACGGATTGTCGGTGATGAAACCCTGGCGCAGCGTCTCGACCGCGTCGAGCGGCGGCGTCGCCTTGGCGAAGCTCTTCCACCCGATGGCGAAGTCACGCACAGCCGCGATCGCGCTTTCGGTGGTGGCGCTCTTTACGAGGTCCGCCTCGATGGTCGCGAGGTAGGTGGCAAGCTTGTCGGCGTGGCTGCTCGCCACGGTCTGGATCTTCCGCTCGCTCATCTCCGAGACGATCGAGGAGCCGATCAGGTAGCTGGCGAGTCCGACGCCGACGCTGACCACCAGCGCCGAGCCGACCAGGGCCAGCGGCAACTTCTGTGCAATCCTGAACTTCGGCAGCCAACCCATGCGCCGCTCCTCCCTAAAGCAAACCGCTAGCGGGGGAGCGCCCAAGGGCGGCGGAACCATCAAGGCCGCCGCCTATACCCAAGCCTGTCCCCCGAAGACCCGTGTACGACTGCGGCAAGACTAGGCAGGCGGCCTTAACATCTGATTACGCTGCAATGCGCACATAAGGCATGACTTCCGGGCGTCTAGTCGAAACAGCAACGCAAATGACAAAGGCCGCCCGAGGCGGCCTTTTCGTGTCGTCACTGCGTCATCGTCTACGACAGGACGCCGATGACGGCCTCTATGCGCTTCTTCATCGTCGAGGCGTCGAACGGCTTGATGATGTAGTTGTTGACGCCGGAGGAAATCGCCTCCTTCACCTGCTCCTTGTCGGAGCGCCCGGTGGCCATGATGAAGGGCATGCCCTGCGTCTTGGGATGCTTGCGGATGACCTTGAGCAGGGTCAACCCGTCGATGTCGTCCATGTTCCAGTCGGATATGATCAGGTCCACGGGGCTCTTTTCGAGCTTGCCGAGGGCATCACGACCGGACTTCGCCTCAACGATGTTGGTGAAACCCAACTGGTTCAGGATATACTTACAGATGCCCCGCATAGACTGCTGGTCATCTACAATCATTACACTTATTGCACTTGCCTTCGGCATGTTTACTACGCTTTGCCTTCTAGCCGCCCGAAATACGCCCGGGTTGCGTATCGCGAAACCCTAGGCACTTTCCGTTACCAAACCATCAATCGATACCCGCATTATGCAGCGGATTTCAGCCGCGTAAGCGCCGCCGCGAGCCGTCCGGCAATCGCCTCGAGCGGCGCCTGTTCCATGACCGCGCCTTCCTCATAGGCGACGCGTGGCATCCCGTAGACCAGCGCCGATCCCTTGCTCTGGCCCACGGTGTAGGCGCCCGCTTCGCGCATCAGCTTCAGCCCGCGCGCGCCGTCGCGGCCCATTCCGGTCAGTATCGCGCCCACCGCCTTGGCGCCGACGCACTTGGCCACGGACTCGAACAGCACGTCGACGCTCGGGCGATGACCCGAGGCCAGGTCGTCCTGCGTCACCCGGCACTTGAGCTGCCCCGAACTGCGTTCGATCCTGAGATGATAGTCGCCGCGCGCCACGTAGGCATGGCCCGGCAGCAGCGGCATGCGGTCCTCCGCCTCCATCACCCGCAGTTCCGTCAGCTCGTCGAGCCGGCCCGCGAATCTCGTGGTGAATCCGGCCGGCATGTGCTGCGCGATGACGATCGGTGGGCAGTCCGGCGGCATCTGGCTCAGAACCACGCGCACGGCCTCGACGCCGCCGGTCGATGCACCCATGGCGATCAGCGCGCCGGGAGGAGCGGCCGCCGTGCGCACCGGTACGGTCGCTGCCGGGACCCGCATTGCCCGCGCCTTGACGTCCGAGTGAGCCGCTGCGCGCACCTTCTGGCGGAGGTTTTCACCAAAGGCGTCGAGACCGCCCGCCAGCGTCGCGTTGGGCTTGGCGACGAAATCGACCGCCCCCAGTTCGAGCGCGAGAAGCGTCTCGCTCGCCCCCTTCGTGGTCAACGTCGAAACCATCACGACCGGTAGCGGATGCAGCCTCATCAGCTTGTCGAGAAACTGCAGCCCGTTCATGTTGGGCATTTCGATATCGAGCGTCACGACATCCGGATTGAGGTCCTTGACCATCGTCCGCGCCTCCAGCGGATCCGTCGCGGTGCCGACCACCACGATGTCGCCGTCCTTGCCGAGCGTCCGCGCCAGCACTTCGCGAATGAGGGCCGAATCGTCGACCACCAGCACCTTGACACTCATGCTGCGTCTCTCGCCTTCTGCTGTGCACGCGCCTGATAGATGGTCTTTCCGACCAGCCTGAAGTTGGCGCCCCCGGCGCCAAGGTTTTCCGAGTGGCCGATATAGAGGAAGCCTTCGGGCACGAGGATCGCCCCGAGCCTCGCGAACAACTCGCCCTGCGTCGGCTTGTCGAAGTAGATCGCCACGTTCCGGCAGAACACGGCATCGAAAGGCCCGCGCATCGGCCAGGGGTTGACCATGAGATTGAGCGGCTTGAACGCAACGAGCTCGCGCACCGCCATCGGGACGCGCACTTGCCCGGGGCCGGCCGGTTCGAAGAGGCTGCACTGCGCGGGCGTCAGGCCCGCGAGTTCGCCCTCCGGATACACCCCGGCTGCCGCCTTCGCGACCACGTTGGTGTCGATGTCGGTGGCAAGGATGCGGAAGTCCCAGCGCTTGAGCTCCGGGAACGCTGCCAACAGATGCAGCCCGATCGTGTAGGGCTCCTGCCCCGTGGAGCAACCCGCCGACCAGAAGCGCAGCCGGGGCCGTCCATGGACGACACGCGGGCGTCGCTCCAGCAGTCGGCCCACATAGCCTTCCAGGTGGGCGAAGTGATGGTCCTCGCGCCAGAACCGGGTGAGGTTCGTCGTCAACGCGTTGATGAAGTTCTGGGCGTCCGCCGCACTGCCCTGCCGCTCGAGATAGTCGAGATAGGCATCGAACGAATTGAGCCGCAGGGAACGCAGGACCTTGCCCAGCCGCGACACCACGAGCGTGCGCTTGGCATCCGACAGTGCGATCCCCGCTTCCTTGTAGACACGTGCCTTGACCCGATTGAACTCGCGGTCACTCAGGGCAAATTCGCCCGGATCCATATCGCCCCCGTTCCGGCGCGGGTCAGGAAGCCGCAGGCTCATCCCGTCCAACCCGTCACCACTGCACGCCCGACCCGGCCTAGGCCCGGCGTCTGCGAGCGGGCAGCTGCAGGGCTCTCGCCACTTCCGAACCGACGGCTGCCACATTGCCGTCGAGCCGGGCGATCGCACCGCTGCCTTCATCCAGCGCGCCAGCGATCATGTCTGTCTCATTGCTTAGATTCTCTAAATGCACGCCCAGTCCGGAGAGGATTTTCTTCAACCCGGCGGCCTCGGCTACCGACTGACTGGCCTGCTGGCGCGAGCTGCCCACCAGCGCCTTGATTTCCCGCGCCGCCTTCTGCGTCGCCTGAGCCAGCGTGCGCACTTCCGCCGCCACCACCGCGAAGCCCGCGCCCTTCTCGCCGGCGCGCGCCGCCTCCACGGCAGCGTTGAGGGCGAGAAGGTTGGTGCGGAAGCTCACGTCCTCGATGGAGTTCACCATCCTGTCGATCTCGGCTGCAGAGTGCTCCATCCCACCCATGGTGCTGCTGGTGCGCTGCACCGCCAGCGCCGCGTCTGTCGCCAGCGCCACCGCCTGCCGCTCAAGCTCGCGCACCGCCCGCGCCTTGGCTCGCCCCTTCTCGATCGATTGCGACGCCGCGTTGAGTCCGGCCCGGCTCTGGTCGGCGAGTTCGGCAAGGCTGGTGACACTCGCCCGGTACCGATCGATCGCCAGCAGGATCGCCTCCATCTTCGCCTCGAGATGCTGCCGCGCCGCCATCGCCTCGTCGCGCTCGGCGATGAGGGCGCCGAGGTCGTGCTCGAACTGCCTGAGATCCTGCGCCAGCGCGCCGGTTCCCATAAGCAACATCGCATCCACCTCCTCGCCGCGCAGCAGTTGCCCGATCGCCTTGACCGAGCGGTCGAACGTCTCGAGCGCCCCACCCAGCGCCTTCAGTGCAGGGGTATGCTGCATGCCCCACTCGTCGAAGCGGAATCCGGTCCGCCCGTTTCCGAGCGCCGTCACGAAGGCATCGAAATCGTCGTCCGCAATGTGGTACCCGGCCGGCGTGAACTCGATCATGGAACGGCCCCCGCCCAGTTCGCGCCGCTCGGCCACATAGCGCCGGTCGCCCACCGAGACGATGCTTTCTGCCGCCATGTCCTCGAGCAGCACACCGCCGCCCAGCACGTCCGAGATGAGGCCACCTTCTTCCGCCGCCGGCTCTGCCGCAATGAGTCCGTTGCTGACGCCCAGCAGCTCGCCGTCCCCATCCACCAGGGCTGCCGGCTGCCGTAAGGTCCCGAAGGCGGACTTGAAGTTATAGGCCCGGTCGAGCCGGTTGCCGAGGCTGCTGACGATGGCTTCGATCGACTTGGCTTCGCCGTCGCGCACTCCCACGGCCTGCCCGATCACCGCGAGCCGTTCGGCGAACGCCTGGTCTGCCCGTCGTGCGAAGACCATCCCAAGTACGGCCGCCCCGGGGATCGACACCGCCGCGACGGCAAATGTCGGGATGGTGGCGCCGAACAGCACGAAGCAGCCTGCCGTGATCATCATGGCGGCAAGCCAGCAAAGATTGACGATGAGCGCTACGCTGAAGCGCCGCACGAATCACCGAGCCCCGTTGGGCCTCCCCAGGCCCATGCGGCGACCCTAGGTCCGGAATGGTTAACCAAATCTATATTGCGTAGTACCCCGGTAAGAACTCGCTAAGCCCTCTTTCCGGACCGTTACCGCCCCGCGGAAGCGCGGTCGCTAGAACAGTTCGATCTCTTCGACCACAGGCCTCGCCACGATGCGGCGGCGAGCTGCCACTGCCAGTTCTTCTCGCGCGATCGATGCGTTAGCGGCGTTGTCGAGGCGTTTGACGAATGCCCGGCCAGAGTGCGGCTTGAACATGACGCGGCGCGCATAAGTGCCGCCGAGGTCTTCCTTGACCATCTCGTAGCCTTCGTTGGCGAGGAACTCCCTCACGAATGCGATGTTCTTGGAACCGATGTCATCGAGCGCGCCGTTGATCTTGCCGCCCCCGAACACCTTGATCTCAAGGTTGGCCTTATTCCGCGTGCCGCGGCTCAACACCTGGTTGATCAGTTGTTCCATGGCGAACGCACCGTAGCGCGCCGAGGCGCCATAACGATCCTGCGCCGTGACCGACTGCTCGGCGAGGAGGAAGTGGTTCATGCCCCCTACCCGCGCGACGCGGTCGCGCACGCATGCCGACACGCAACTGCCCAGCACGGTAGAGAAGGTCAGGTCGGCCTCGTTTGACACCAGGCAGTCGCCCTGGTGGACAGTCGTCACCACACCGCGGTCAAACTCGGGAGGCAACGAACTCGACAAAACCATAGTTGGACGTACCCACGGGACTCGGATGTGATCGTTATCGTCAATTCGTTAGGGAACCGCTAACCACGCACGCAGCCTCGCGGGGAGATGACCGCTCCGTGCAAGGAGGAGTTTAGGAATACCCGGTAAGGTAGTCTCCGTACTGTCGGGGGTTGACGTATAGATGTCTCTGCAAAGGCTCGCTCGCGAGCTCGATGAAACCGCTCGCCAGACCGCCGGCATGGTGGATGGCGTATCACAGGCCCTCGAAATCCTTGCCGATGCCACCCTACCGCCCGAAGTCGCCCGCCGGGTGGCGAGCGGCATGATCGTCGCCGCGCTCCAGGGCCAGGACCGCATCGAGCAACGCTGCCACAACATGGCGCTCGCTGTGCGCCAGTTCGCCCTCTTGCCCCCCAACGCGCCTGATTCCGTCTTTGACGAGATCTGGGCCAGCCTCGTCCTCGAAGAGCTGAGCGTTCCCTCCCTGTCAGGCAGCGCCGGCAGGGGCGTCCACGGGGAAGCCGAACTCTTCTAGCTTGCTCGTCTCCGGTTTTTCGATCCGCCCGCCGCTGGCCAGTCGGCCAAGGTATGGTAGTCCCGCCTACGCCCCGACCTGGCGCAGTTGCGGAGGTCTGCGGGCGGCGCGGCCGGAGAGGAATTGTGTGACGGCAAGGGCGCTCATCGGACGCGCGAGCGCGTAGCCCTGCAACACGGCGCAGCCCAGATTCTCGAGTATCTCGGCATGCTCCAGCGTCTCGACGCCCTCGCCCACCACCTCGATGCCCAGCGCTCGCCCGATATCGACAATGGAGGCCACCAGATTGCGCTGCGCCTCCGACGTTACGATCGGCATGACCAGCTGTCGGTCAATCTTCAGCCTCCGCGGCTTCAGCTTCTGCAGGCTGACGATCGAGGCGTAACCGGTGCCGAAGTCATCGATCTCGATGTCGATGCCGAGCTCCTTGAGCTGGTCCGCGTTGAAGCGCACGAGGTCGTCGGTCTCGTCGAGGAAGATGGATTCGACCAGCTCGAAGGATACGGTGCCCGGCTCGATGTCGAGATGCCTGAGGCTTTCGATCAGTTGCTCGTCCTGCAGCCGCCGTGCCGAGACATTGACGGCAAGGCGACCCACCTCGATCCCCATCTCGCGCCATTGCGCGAAGGCCGCCATCGCCTTCTCGAGCACGATGCGATCGATGGTGGAAACGATGTTAAGGTCCTCGGCGACGTCCAGGAAGGCGGCCGGCCCGAGCATGCCGTCCACCGGGTGCTGCCAGCGCACCAACGCCTCCACTCCGACGATCTGCCGTGTCACCGCGTCGAACTGCGGCTGGAAATAGGGCACGAACTGATCGTGCTCGATCGCGGCGAGCAGTTCGTCGGCGAGCCGCTTCGTCCGCACCACCTCGGCCTGCAACGCCTCGGTGAAGAACTCGTGCCGGTTCCGGCCGCGGCTCTTTGCCCGGTAGAGTGCGATGTCGGCATCGACGAGAAGCCGCGCCGGATCTGCGGCACCGCCGGTCTGGGTCGCAATACCGACCGACACTCCGCACCGGCATTGATGGCCCTGGTAGTCCACAGGCTGACGCATCTTGACGATGATCCGCTGCGCCAAGTTCGCCAGCCCGTCGTCGCCGTTATCGGCGGTCGAGACGATGACGAACTCGTCGCCGCCGATACGAGCCACGAAATCTTCGGCCCGGGTATTGGCCCTCAGCACGTGCGAGGCATGGATGAGGGTGGCATCGCCCGCCGCGTGCCCGAGCGTGTCGTTGATCTGCTTGAACCGGTCGAGGTCGATATGGAGCAGCGCGAGCGCCGTGCCATTCCGGGCAGCGGCCTCCGCACGCTCGGCGAGCACGCGGTCGAGGTAGCGCCGGTTCGGCAGCCCGGTCAGGCTGTCATGCAGCGAATTGTGCTCGATCGAGGCCTTGGCCGCCTCGAGTTCGGCATAGCGCAGTTCACTGAGCCGGTTGGCCTCCTTGAGGCTCTCGTTGAGGGCAACGTCGGCTGAGACGTCCCAGTTGACGCCGACGATGCGTCGCGTGCTCCCGGGGTCCTGGTAGACTGCCCCGATGGCACGTACGTTGCGCGTCACGCCAACGGGAGTGACGACACGGTATTCCGAGTGGTAGCGGCCGGTGATCGTCGTCGCGACCCGGAACTCTTCCTCCGCGCGCAGCAGGTCGTCGGGATGCACGGCGCCGCGCCAGTGCTCGTAGCCGCGCTCGCCACCATCCTGCGGCAGGCCGAACAGCGCGTTGACCCTGTCGTCCCAGATCAGCCGCCCAGTATCGAGGTCGAACTCGAACACGCCGACCGCGGAGGTCTCGAGCGCCAGCCCGAGCCGGCGCGACAGCCGCTGCAGCTCCACCTCGCGGCTCTTGAGCGTCATGAGGTGCCGCCGCCGCTCCTCCAGCAGCCGCCCCGCATAGTAGACGGGAACGCTCACCAGCGCCGCCAGCGTCAGGAAGGCGGCCCAGATCAGCCAGGAGTTGGGCGCTCGCGTCGCCCAGCCACCCTTGGGGATGGCAGCGATCTCCCAGTGGCCGGCCGGAAGCTCGATATCGGCCAGCACAGGCTTGCTGGAGAAGACTTCGCCCCGGCCGTAGAACTGAGCACCGCGCCGGCCGAGCCCGTCCCGACCGGCGATGGCAACCTCGATGCCGAGCTTTGGATCGAGCAGGCCGCTTGTCCTGTAGAGCTCCTCGACGTCGACCACGGCCGAGACGATGCCCCAGAACGCGCGGTTCTCCCCCTCGCCGGTAAAGACCGGGAAGCGGCCGATGAAGGCCTGCCCGCCCTGCACGAGTTCTACCGGACCGGCAAGCACGAGTTGACCCGTCTCGCGAGCCCGCATCACCCCGTTGTACTGCGCTTCGTTCTTCCGGTAATCGAGCCCGAGCGCGCTCTCGTTGCCCGCCAGGGGATAGACCATCGTCACCACGAAGCCGGGCGCGACGGCGACGTTACGCAGCTCGGATCGGCTGTCGAACAACTTGGCGGCGAGCTCGGCGAAGCGCGGCTGATCCATGTCGGGTTCGGTCGCAAGCGTAGCCACCAGCCCGCGCACCAGCTGCAGATTGCCGGTGACATGACCCTCGAGGCGCGCGCGTACCACGCTCACCTCCTTGAGCACGTCGGCGCGTTCCTGCTCCTCGGACAGCACCTGGTTCTGCCAGTTGGCGTAGGCGCCCAGTGCGATCATCACGGCGAAGGTCAGCAACGGACCCAGCCAGCGCGCTCTCAGCGGGCCGGCTCCCAGACGTCGCAGCACCTTCCGCAGTCTCGACAAATGGCGCTCCCCCAGGCCCCACGGACGATTCTGGGGACGACGTTAACGGTGACGCCTTAACTTTGGCTTTCGCGGGTGCATGCGATTTCGGCTAGACGACCTTTGCCCGCTGCCTGAAACGGGGCTGGTCCCACTCGCCGCTGCGCAACACCTCGCTGACGATCTGCGCGGCCCGCTCCACGTCGGCATGGCTGAGGTAGAGCGGGGTCAGGCCGAAGCGCAGGATGTCGGGTTCGCGAAAATCGCCGATCACCCCTCGCGCGATGAGCGCCTGCACCACCGCATAGGCGTGTGGATGACGCAGCGAGACCTGTGTTCCCCGGCGCGACGGCACGCGCGGTGTGAGCAACTGAAGCTCCGGCGCGCTTTCCAGGACGAGGGCAGTGAAGATGTCGAACAACCGGTCTGCCTTTGCCCTGAGTTCGGACATCTGAACGCCCTCGAAGACATCGAGCGCGGCGTCCAGCGCCGACATGGAGAGGACCGGCGGCGTCCCCACGCGCATGGCCGAAATCCCCTCCGCTGGCCGGTAGCTCGCCGCAAAAGTAAAAGGCTCCGCGTGCCCCAGCCATCCGGTGAGCGGCTGGCGCAGACCCTGGAGATGGAGCGGGGCGACAAAAACGAACGCCGGCGCGCCGGGTCCGCCGTTGAGGTACTTGTACCCGCAGCCAACCGCGAAGTCGGCCTCCGCAGCAGTCAAGTCCACCGGGAACGCTCCGGCGGAATGGCACAGATCCCAGATGGTCAGCGCTCCCGTCCCGTGCGCCGCCCCCGTCAGCGCGGACATGTCCAGCCGCGCCCCAGTGCGGTAGTTGGTCTCGGTCGCGAGCAACACTGCCACGTCTGGTCCCAGCGCCGCCTCGAGATCGTCGGCGTCGACCTCGCGCAACTCGTGGCCCTCCCCCAGCAACTCCGCCACCCCGGCCGAGATATAGGCGTCCGTGGGAAAGTTCCGCTTCTCGGTGAGGATCACCCTGCGATCCGGCCGGAGCCGCAACGCCGTAACCAGCACCTTGAAAAGATTGATGGAAGTCGAATCCGTCACCGTCACCGTGCCGGCCGGGGCGCCGATCAACGGCGCGATCCGGTCGCCTACGCGTCCCGGCAGGTCTATCCAGTCATGAGTGTTCCAGCTGCGGATGAGGCCCTCGCCCCATTGCGTCGCGACCACCTCGGCCATGCGCGCCTTCACTGACAGTGGCAGCGCTCCCAGCGAGTTGCCATCCATGTAGATGACCCCGTCGGGCAGGTCGAACAGCGTCCGGGTGCGGGCGAATGGGTCAGTGCGGTCGAGTTCGGCGATATCGGTCATGCCCGGAAGAAGCACCGGCGCCCCGGCCGTGTCCAGCCTACTCCGCTGCCGCTGTCTCATCGCTGTGGCGATGGACGGCGCCCATGACCTGTCGGCTCATCGTCTCGTAGTTGCGGTCGTTGGCGAAGCCGTCCACCAGTCGGAAGTCGTGCATCACAAGGATGCGGTCTGCGAGTGCGACCATCTCCGGCAGTTCCGAAGAGATCAGCAGGATGGCAAGTCCATCGTCGGCCAGCTTGCCGATGAGTTCATGGATATAGGCCTTCGTCTTGATGTCGATGCCAACCGTCGGTTCGTCGATGATCAGCAGGTCCACCTGCGCCGCGAGCCACTTGGCGAGCGAAACCTTCTGCTGGTTGCCGCCCGAAAGGTTGCCGACCGCCTGCTCGAGGCTGGGGGTGCGGATCTCAAGCTGCCTCGCGAACGGCTCAGACGCCCTGCGCTCGCCGGCGGCCGTCTGGAACCCGAGCCAGCCGGCAAGACGATCCCAGATCGTCATCGCCACGTTGAAGCGGATCGGGTGCAGCAGCACCACGCCCTCGTACTTCCGGTCTTCGCTCAGATAGCCGATGCGGTGCTTCTTCAGTGCCTGCTCGACCGAGCGGACGACTGTCGGGACGCCATCGACGGCAAGTGTTCCACCCGTCATCCTGTCCTTGCCGACCAGCGCCCGCGCCAGTTCCGTGCGGCCCGCGCCGACGAGGCCATAAAGGCCCAGGATCTCGCCGCGTCGCAGGGTGAACGAGATATCCCGATGCCCGGCCGCCGTTGAAAGCCCCTTCACATCGAGCTTGATCGCGCCGGTCGCCTCTCGCGGCGGGCGGACAACGGCGGTGCGTTCGGCCCGCCCAATCATCGCCTCGATCAGCCTGCCCCGCGTCATGTCCGCCATGGGCTCCCCGACCATGGTCGCCTCCCCGTCCCGCAGCACGGTGACACGGTCACACAGAGAGAGGACTTCCTCGAGCTTATGCGACACGAAGAGGATGGCCGCCCCCTGCGACTTCAGCCGATTGACCAGGTCGAACAGCGCCTCGGCCTCCTCGCCGGTGAGGGAGGCCGTGGGCTCATCGAGCAGGAGCACCTTAGCCTCGTGACTGAGGGCCTTGGCAATCTCGACCATCTGCATCTGCGCAACGCTGAGATGCCGGACCTCGGTGCGGGTGTCGATGTTGAGGCCGATCATATCGAGATACTTCTTGGCCTCGACGTTGGCCCTGGCGTAGTCGACCAAGCCCGCCCGGCGCGGCAGGTTCTCGAGCAGGATGTTCTCGGCCACCGAGAAGCGCGGAATGAGGTTGCGTTCCTGGTGCACGGCTGAGATGCCGAGCCGGATCGCATCGCGCGGTGAATGAAACTCGATCGGCTTCCCGTCGAGCAGCAGCCTCCCTCCATCCGGCCGGTGGACACCGGTGATGATCTTGATGAGCGTGGACTTGCCCGCTCCGTTCTCGCCCATCAGCGCATGCACCTCGCCCGATCGCAATTCGATCGATGCCCCCTTCAGCGCGCGCACACCGGGGAAGGACTTGCTGGCGGCTTCGACGACGAGCACCATCAGGTCTCTCCCACCCGAATGGCCCGGTAGCGGTTGAACCACACCGCGGCAAGGATCAGCGCACCGAGCAGAAACTGCACCCAGTAGGGATCGACCTTCACCAGCACCATGGCATTCTGGATCAACCCGATGAGCCCGACGGCGAGCAGTGTGCCGATGATCGACACCGCCCCGCCGGCGAGGCTCGCGCCACCGATGATCGGAGCCGCAAAGGAGATCAGTAGCCAGTCCGAACCGATGCTTGGCTGCGCCGAGCCGAGCTGCGCGACAGCGAGAATACCTGCCATCGCAGCGAGTAGGCCCGACAGCACATGGGCCGAAATGATCGCCCGCGGCACCGAGACTCCACTGAGTTGCGCCGCGTGACTGTTGCCTCCGACAGCCAGCATGTGCCGGCCCGGAATGGTGCGGGCAAAGAACACCGCGATCAGCACGGTGACAATCAGCGGCACGATCAACAGCAGTGGGAACAGCCCGATCCGGCCGTTGCCGAAGGCGACGAAATCGACCGGCAGGTTGTAGAACGGTACGGCCTTGGTGATGCCGAGGTTGATCCCGGCAAAGGCGGAAGCTGTCGCCAGCGTGACGATGAAGCCGTTGATGCCGGTCCTCACCGTCAGCCAGCCATTGATGAAGCCGGCCGCACCACCTGCCGCCACTCCGATCAGGATCGCCGGCATGGTGGGAACGCCGAGCGCGTCCATGAGCCCGCCCGTGATGACGGCCACCAGTCCGCCCAGCGCTCCGACGGACAGGTTCATCTGCCCCACGCCCAGCATCACCATCTGCGAGTAGGCAACGAGCAGCGACACGCAGATCGACCGCAGCAGGACGAACAGGTTGAACTCGGTAAGGAAGGCAGGCGCCGACAAGGCCAAGGCCACGCCGCCGGCGATGATGCCGACGAGGATGCCGGACCACTGCAACCTGAAGAACGCGCCCATCACGCCCTCCGCGCCTGTTCGCGGGCAACATACGCAGCCCGTCCGCGCTCGATCAGGATGGCGAGCAGCAGGAAGACGCCAAGGAAGAGCTGCAGCCAGAAGTTGCCGATCTCGAGGACGAGCAGCCCGGAGCGGATGGTCGAAACGAGCAGGGCCCCGAGCATCGTGCCGATGACCGAAACGACGCCGCCTGCCAGCGCGGTCCCACCGATGACCGGCGCGAGAAAGCTGGGCAGCAGCCAGTCGTCGCCCGCGACGCCCGGCATGGCGGCGGCGAGCCGCGAGGTCAGCATCAGCGCGGCGGCTGCGGCAAGCGCCCCCGACAGCGCATGTACGAAGACGATCGTGCGCCCCACCGGGATGCCGCTCATCTCCGCAGCCCGGGCATTGGCCCCCACCGCAAGGATCTGGCGGCCCAGCGTCGAATGCCGGAACAGCCAGTAGAGCAGGATGCCGATTCCGACGGCGACGAGGGCAAGGCTGGGCACGCCGAAGAATGCACTCTTGCCGAAGGCGCCGAACTCAACGGGCAGTCCGTTGAGCGGCACGGCCTTGGTGAGGATCAGCATGCCTCCCGAAAACAGCGAGGCGCTGGCGAGCGTGACCACGAAGCTGTTCACACCCGTCTTGACGATGGCGATTCCGTTGAGCCATCCGAGCAGGGCGCCGAGCAACAGGGTGCCGGCGATGGCGACCGGGATCGGTAGCCCCAGCACCTGCATCAGGTAGCCCGAGAACATCACGGCGCAGACGCCGATTGCGCCCACTGCGAGGTTCATCCCGCCCGTCGCCAGTACCACCATCTGCGAGAATCCGACGACTATGTCGACCGCGACCGACCGGAACAGCGAGTTGAGGTTGAACTTTGAAAGAAATCCCGGCGCGAGCGACGAGAAGGTGATCCACAGCGCGACCAGGATGATCGCGAGTCCGATCTGGGTGGAGCCGCGCAACAGGAACGATGTCAGCGTCCGGGGCCGGGCCTTGTCCATGCCGGATGCTGGTGTCGGGCGGGGTTCAGCGTCAAGCGCGGCCATGCATCTTCCGAGGGAGTGAGAGGGTCCGAGCGCGGACCCAAGGGTGACTGCTTTAGATCCTCCGGGCCTGGGCCCGGAGGAAGTCGGCGATTGTCGCCACAAGCCGGAGCGGCTTACGGGCAGCTGAGGTAACTATCCTTGAAGCTTGCCTGCAGGTCTGCCGTCAGCTTCTTCAGGTCATCCTGGTAGCTGTCGATGTTGGCCGAGCTGATCAGCAGCGTTCCCGAGTCGATGAACTTGGCGGTCTGCGGCGTCGTGATGAACGGCGCATCGGCCTTGACGGTGCAGCCCTCGGCGAGGAGATCGACCGCATAGGCCCCGATATAGCCCTGGCCATAGGGGTTCTGCGCCATCGTGCCGGCGACGAACCCGTCGCGGATGCCGTCCAGCACGATCTTGTCGTCATCGATGCCGATCAGCTTGATGCGCTTGTCCCCGAGGTTCTTGAGAGCGGTGGCGGCAACCACGGAGGAGATGTACCCGGTGGCGATCATGCCGCCGATCTCGTCCTTCTGCGCGGCCAGAAGCGCGTTGATCTTCTGGTCGCCCTGCTCCTGGTTGTCGGTATCGCCGAGTGTCTGAAGCAGGGTGACGGCACCGTTGGTCTCGGCCACTGCCTTTTCGACCGCCTGGACGCGAAGCGTCGTGTTGGGGTCGACCAGCAGGCCGGCGAGGTGCACGACGGCGCCTTGGCCACCCATCGCTTCGATGAGTGCCTTGGTTCCCAGATAGGCCGACTGATAGACGTCGGTCGCCATGCAGAACGCAGTGTCGGTTGGGTCCTGGGCGCAACCGCCCAAGGCAACGGCCGGAATGTCGTTCGCCTTGAGTTCGGCAACGGTCGAGTTGACGCCGACCGCGTCGCCGGGGAAGTAGCCGAAACCCGCATAACCCTGCGCCGCAAGGCTCTCGAACAGCTCGGTCTGCAGGTCGAGCTTCCATTCGGCCGGAACTTTGTACTCGACTGCGGCGATGCCGAAATCCTTCTGCGCGTCGGCCGCGGCCTGTTCCCACGGCGCGAAATACGGATGCGGGCCACCGGGCACGAGTGCGATCTTGTTGTCCGAAGCCAGTGCGGCAAGCGGCGACAGCGCCACGGCCGCAGCCAGAACCGCGGCGAGCGCGCCGCGCATTGAGGTCGTCTGCATGAATAGTCTCCTCCTGGTGGGTACGCCCGATCCTCCCCGGACGTCAGCCACTCTGGGAGCAGAGTTAGCATCTAGTGCATATCGCATGCAATGTACTTTGGTGAGAGCAAAGGGGTGTCTTTGAAACTGGGCTACGCCGGGCATTCCAGGATGCTACTTTCGTAGCAATCTTTGTTGCGACTTTCGTCTAATTTTGGCGATCTTTCCTTGACCGCGAGGGGAAGCGCCGCCGATGCTCCGGCCAGAGCGGGGAACGTCCTGCGCCAAGGGTGAGGAACTTCATGGCAAACGTGAATATCAACAAGGCCGGCAAGCATTACGGCAACTTCGAAGCCCTGAAGGGCGTCTCGGTGGACATTGAGGACGGCGAGTTCGTCGTGCTCGTCGGTCCCTCGGGCTGCGGGAAGTCCACCCTGCTGCGCATGATCGCCGGCCTCGAGGAAATCTCCTCGGGCGAGATCTCGATCGGGCCGCGTGTCGTGAACGACCTGCCGCCCAAAGAGCGCGACATCGCCATGGTGTTCCAGAACTACGCGCTCTACCCGCACATGACGGTTGCCCAGAACATGGGCTTCTCCCTGAAGCTCAAGGGCGTGCCGAAGACGGAGATCAAGGCCAAGGTGGATCGCGCCGCGCAGATCCTCGGGCTCGAGAAACTGCTCGACCGCCAGCCGCGACAGCTTTCGGGCGGCCAGCGCCAGCGCGTCGCGATGGGCCGCGCCATCGTGCGCGACCCGCAGGTCTTCCTGTTCGACGAGCCGCTGTCGAACCTCGACGCCAAGCTGCGTGTGCAGATGCGCTCCGAAATCAAGGAACTGCATCAGCGCCTAAAGACCACGACTATTTACGTGACCCACGACCAGGTCGAAGCCATGACCATGGCCGACAAGATCGTGGTGATGCGCGATGGCGTGATCGAGCAGATGGGCTCGCCGCTCGATCTTTACGATCGCCCGCTCAACACCTTCGTCGCAGGCTTCATCGGCTCGCCGTCGATGAACTTCATCAACGGTGAGACCACGGCGGAGGGCTTCAAGACCACCGACGGCATTCTCCTCCCCACCATCCCGGGCGCCACTGCCGCAGCCATCTATGGCATTCGTCCCGAGCACCTGCATCTCGCCGACGACGGCATCGAGATCGAAGTCGTGGTGCTCGAGCCGACCGGGTCGGAGACCCAGGTCATCGGTCGCCTCGGCACCCAGCCGATCACCGGCATCTTCCGCGAACGCGTCAACGTCGCTCCGGGCTCCAAGATCAAGGTGAAGCCGGACCTGTCGGTCGTTCACCTGTTCGACAAGGACGGCAAGCGCGTCAACTGATCGCGCGCTGATCGAATGACGACGAGGCCGCCGCGGGAAACCGCGGCGGCCTCGTTGCGTTTGGCAAACGTTAACGTGACAGCGAGATACCGGCCTCCGCCAGCATGGTGTCCACATCGACCGTCTGCCCGGTCGCGATCGAGCGGTTGGCGGAAATGCCCGCG
>JAEYZJ010000040.1 GCA_023430705.1 Pseudomonadota bacterium
TCGTGGACCACGGCGGGAACCATGGGCGTCGGGCTCGTGGGACTGGCGCTGATGGTGGGCGTTTCCGCGCCGATCACCGCAGGCGCGGTGATCTCGGGCGCCTATGTCGGGGAAAAACTCTCGCCGCTCTCGGAAACGGCGATCCTTGCGGCGCAACTGACCGGCTCGAAGATCAACGCCCACCTCAAGGCGCAGGCGTGGTCGTCCGTCCCGTCCTTCGTCCTCGCCCTCATCGGCTTCGTCATCCTCGGCCGGACGGACGGCACCGAGGGCGCCTCGGCGGCGGTCATCGACTCCGAGCTGCTCGCGCTCTCCTCGCTGTTCAACATCTCGGCGTGGACGCTGCTGCCGATGCTGCTCCTGGTCGTGCTGTCGGTGCTGCGCATGCCGGCCTCGCTGGCGATCATCAGTTCGGCCGTGTTCGCGGCGCTCCTCGCCCCCTTCATCCAGGCCGAGGCGACGCTGCGCTTCGTCGCCTCGCCCGAGCTGCCGCCCGTCATCGCCTTCATCAAGGCAGGCTGGCTGGCGATGGCCACCGGCTACGAGGCCAATTCGGGCATCGAGGCAGTGGACGCGCTGCTGTCGCGCGGCGGCATGGCGAGCATGCTGCTGACCATCTGGCTGATCATCGGCGCACTGGTGTTCGGCACGCTGCTCGACGAGTTCGGGCTGCTGCTGAAGCTGGTGACGCCTGTGCTGTCACGGGCGCGGACGACCGGCAAGCTCGTCGCCACCGTGGTCGGCACCGCGTTCGGACTGAACCTCGTGGCGGGCGACCAGTATGTTGCCGTGGTGCTGCCCGCCCGCATCTTCAGGGCCGAGTTCAAGCGGCGGGGACTTGCCTCCACCAACCTGTCGCGGGCGGTGGCGGACGGCGGGAGCGTGACCTCGCCGCTGATCGCGTGGAACTCGTGCGGCGCCTACATGGCGGTGGTGCTGGGCGTGCCGACGATGGCCTACGTGCCGTTCGCGCTCTTCAACATCGCGAGCCCGCTGATGACGCTGCTGCTCGGGTTCACGGGCTTCCGGATCGAGAAGGTGGCGCCCGGCGAGGAGGACGAGGGCGAGGACGAGGCCCTGGCCGACGACGCCGCGCTGATCCACATGGCCCGGCCCTAGTAATCCACGGCGTCCCGGATGATCGGGCAGGTCATGCAGTGACCGCCGCCGCGGCCGCGCCCGAGTTCGGCGCCGGCGATGGTGATGACCTCGATGCCGGCCTTGCGCAGCAAGGTGTTGGCATAGGTATTGCGATCGTAGGCGAACACCACGCCAGGCGCTGCGCAGACGAGGTTGGCGCCGCTGTCCCATTGCGTGCGCTCGCGGGTATAGTCGTTGCCGCCGGTCTCGATGACGCGCAGTTCCTTCAGGCCCAGCGCCTCGCGCACGGTCTCGATCAGGTCGCTGTCCTTGCTCAGCTCGATGCCGCCCCGGCCGTCCGGCCGGTAGGAGAAGCATTCGATCTTGTCGACGATGTCGGGGTAGATCAGCACGCAGTCGCGGTCGGCGAAGGTAAAGACCGTGTCCAGATGCATGGCGGCGCGCAGCTTGGGCATGGCCGCGATGATGACGCGCTCGACCGCGCCCCTGTCGAACAGGGCCTGCGCCAGCTGGGCGATGCCCTGGCGCGAGGTGCGCTCGCTCATGCCGATCAGCACGTTCCCCCTGCCGATCGGCATGACGTCGCCGCCTTCGAGGGTCGCCATGCCCCAGTCGAGCGTGGGGTCGCCCCACCAGACGTCGACCTTGCCGGCGAAGTCGGGGTGGAAGCGGTATATCGAGGTGGTGAGGATGGTTTCCTCATGCCGCGCCGGCCAGTAGAGCGGGTTGAGCGTCACCCCGCCATAGATCCAGCAGGTGGTGTCGCGGGTGTAGAGCGTGTTGGGCAGCGGCGGCAGCAGGTATTCGTTGACGCCCGCGGCATCGCGGATCAGTTCCATCATGCCGCCGCCGCGGGTGTCGGGGAACTCGTAGGTCGAGAGCCCGCCGATCAGCGTCTCGGCCAGCTCGCGGTTGCCCAGCCCCTCGAGGTAGGAGCGCACCTCGCCGACGAGGTCGGGGCCGACCTGGTTGGCGGTCACCTGGTTGTCGAGGATCCACTGGCGCGCCTCCGGCAGGGCCACCGTCGCCTCGAGCAGGTTGTGCATCTCCACCACGTCGACGCCGCGGTCGCGCAGCTTGTTGATGAAGTCGAAATGATCGCGCCGGGCGACGTCGACCCACAGCACGTCGTCGAACAGCAGGTCGTCGCAGTTGCTGGGGGTCAGCCGCTGGTGCGCCTTGCCCGGCGCGCAGACCATCACCTTGCGGAGCTGGCCGACTTCGGAATGGACGCCGAAGGGTGTTTCCGTCGCCATCTCAATCTACCTCCTGTTCAAAGTGCGATCATGCCGGTCAGGAGCGCCCAGACGCCGAAGCCGCCGGCCACCAGGGTCACGCCGAAAACGATGAGTTCCACCGGGGTGAAGAGCCGCGCCCCCTGCTCGGTGCGGGCCCAGACGTAGAGGACGGTGCTCGGCACCAGCAGCACGGCCAGCAGCAGCACCTTGTCGAGGCCGGCGGCGAGGAACATGACGATGGTGTAGAGCACGGCGATCCAGGCCACGATCTGGTCGCGGCCGCGCTCGCCGGGGCTATGCTCGTAGCCGACGCCGCTGCGGGCCAGCAGCACGCCGTAGCCGGCCACCAGCAGGTAGGGCAGCAGGGCGGTGACGCTGGTCATGTCGAGCATGAAGTTGAAGGCGTCCTGCGACCAGTAGGTCGAGATGATGAACAGCGACACGACGATGTTGGTGAGCCACAGCGCCGCCGACGGCACCCTGTTGACGTTCTGCCGCGCGAACAGCCGGGGCATGTCGTTCGACTTCGCGGCGGCGAAGAGGACCTCGGCGCAGATCAGCGACCAGGCGAGATAGGCGCCCAGCACCGAGATCAGCACGCCCAGCGAGATGAACACCGCGCCCCACGGTCCGACGATCTGCTCCAGTACCCCCGCCAGCGACGGCTGCTGGATGCCGGCAATGGTCGACTGCGGCATGGCGGCATACGGCAGCAGAGTGATCGCGACCATCAGCCCGGTCACGCCGACGAAGCCGAGGATGGTGGCGCGGCCGACATCGGAGCGCTTCTTGGCATAGCGGGAATAGACGCTCGCGCCCTCGATGCCGATGAACACGAAGACCGTGATCAGCATGGTGTCGCGCACCTGGTCGAGCAGCGGCTTGGGCGGCATGTCGGGGCCGCCGAAGAAGTTGTCGGCGAACTGCTGGTAGTTGAACACGAACACCATGATCAGCACCGCGACCAGCAGCGGCACGAGCTTGGCGACGGTGACCACGGTATTGATGAAGGCGGCCTGCTCGACGCCGCGCAGGATCATGAAATGGAAGGCCCAGACGCCGGCCAGCGATACCGCGATGGCGATCACGGAACTGCCGTCCCCGAAGAGCTCCGGGAAGAAGCGCCCGAGCGTCGAGCCGATCAGCACCCAGTAGAAGACGTTCCCGAGGCAACTGCCGAGCCAGTAGCCGAAGGCGGAGATGAAGCCCATGTAGTCGCCGAAGCCGGCCTTGGCATAGGCGAACACGCCGGAGTCGATGTCGGGGCGCTTCTCGGCCAGCGCCTGGAAGACGCGCGCCAGCATGTACATGCCGGTGGCGGCGATGACCCAGGCGATGATGGCGCCGAAGGGACCCGTCGCCGCACCGAAGCGGCCCGGCAGGTTGAAGATGCCGGCTCCGACCATGGAGCCCACGACCATTGCCGTCAGCGCGCCAGCGGAGAGCTTGCCGCTATGTTCCGTGGCCATGGATTATCCTCGGCGGCAGGTGGGGAGCGTCATTCACCTCGGGATGCCAATCACGTGATGATAGCGCCCCGCCTCGCCGCGCGAGAATGACTGCGCGTCCCAAGGCTTGGCCCTGCGTCCCGACGCGCGAGCGCTCGACGACGAGCTGAACGGGCGCGTCCTGCCCGCCTAGTCCCTGAAGCTGTAGCGCGGAGCCGTCTCCGGCTCGCTCAGGATGGCGCGGAGGTCGTCGTCGCGGGCGGCGTAGTCCACCGGCGCGTTGGCCGGTCGCGCGGTGACCTGCATGCCGATCCAGCCCGCCGCAACGGCGAGGACCAGCGCGGCGATGCCGGTGAAGCGGAATTTCCGCGCGCGCCGAGCGACCCGGCGGGGCAGCAGCCACACCCAGACGAGGGGTACGAGCAGGAGAAGAAGCACCAGTTCCATTGGCGGAACCTCGCGACATACGCCCCTGCATCCTGCTCCAGCGTGGTTAACGATTGGTGTGCGCCGCCGGCTACGGCCCACTGGACGCATCACGAACCGCCTGCTACGCATTCGGAGTTAGTAAAGCGGTTTACAAGAGCAATGACAGCCAAATTCAAGTCGGTTTTCGGTGCGGGCAAGCCCGTCATCGCGATGGTTCACCTGGGGGCCCTGCCCGGCTCGCCGTTGCACGACTACGAGGGCGGTATCGAGGCCATCGTCGAGAACGCCCGCAAGGACCTGGTCGCGCTCCAGGCGGCCGGGTTCGATGCGGTGATGTTCGGCAACGAGAACGACCGGCCCTACGAGTTCGCGGTCGACACCGCCTCCACCGCGACCATGGGCTACGTCATCGGACGGCTGCGCTCCGAGATCACCGTGCCCTTCGGCGTCAACGTGCTGTGGGACCCGCAGAGCTCGATCGCGCTCGCGGCGGCGACGGGCGCGCGCTTCGTGCGCGAAATCTTCACCGGCACCTACGCCTCGGACATGGGGCCGTGGACGCCGGACGCCGGCAAGGCCATGCGCTATCGCGACCGGCTGGGCCGGCAGGACCTGGCGCTGCTCTACAACGTCAGCGCCGAGTTCGCCCATTCGCTCGACCAGCGCGCCCTGCCCGACCGGGCGCGCAGCGCGGTGTTCTCCTCAATCCCCGACGCGATCCTCGTCTCCGGCGCCATCACCGGCGAAGCGGCCAGGATGGTCGACCTCGAGGCGGTGAAGAAGGCGCTGCCGACGACGCCGGTGCTCGCCAATACGGGCGTCAAGCACGCCACGGTCGCCGACGTGCTGGCGATCGCGGACGGCTGTATCGTCGGGTCCTCGCTCAAGGTGGACGGCGACACCTGGAAGGCGGTCGATGCGGACCGCGCCGCCGAGTTCATGCGGATCGTGCGGCAAGCCAGGGGATACTGATGGCGCTCAAGGATCTCGTCACCGAACTGATGTTGATCCCCGGGCTCTCGGGTTACGAGGGCCGCGTCCGAAAGTACCTGCGCCGGGCCATGGACGGGCTCGGCATCTCCTCCACCACCGACCGGCTCGGCAACCTGATCGTGACGCTTGAGGGCGACCCCGATGCGCCGCGCGTCATGCTGTTCGCGCACATGGACCAGCTCGGCCTAATCGTGCGCAAGATCGAGGCCAGCGGCCTCATCCGCGTCGAGCGGCTGGGCGGCGTGCCGGAGCGGGCGCTCCCCGCCACCGAGGTGCTGTTCTGCATCGGCGAGGGCAAGGACGTCCCCGGCATCATCGCCAGCAAGAGCCACCATGCCACCTCGCAGGACGAGAAGTACCGCGTGCTGCCCTACCCCGAACTCCATATCGACGCCGGCTTCACGTCGGCGGCCGAAGCGGTGGCGGCGGGGATCGATGTGGGCACCCCGGTCGTCTATGCGCCGCGGGTGACGGAGCTCGCCAACGGCCGGATCGCCGGCACTTCGGTCGACGACCGCGCGGGCTGCGCGGTGATGGTCGAGGTCGCGCGCGCCCTCAGGGACGTGGCGAAGCGCCCGACCGTCCATTTCGTCTTCTCCGTGCAGGAAGAGTTCAACCTGCGCGGCGCGCTGACGGCGGCGCAGGTGCTGCTGCCGGATGTCGCAATCCAGCTCGACCTGATCCTGGCCACCGATACGCCGGACATGGAGGCGCGCGGCGACGTCAGGCTGGGCGGCGGCCCGGCCATTTCGCTCTACTCCTTCCACGGGCGCGGCACGCTCAACGGCACGCTCCCCCACCCCGCGATGGTGCAGCTCTTCGAGCAGAGCGCCGCCGCCCGCCAGCTGCCGCTGCAGCGCAGCGCGCATATCGGCGCCCTCACCGACCTCAGCTACGTGCAGCTGGTCGGCCAGGGCGTCGCCTCCATCGATGTCGGTTTTCCCATGCGGTACTCGCACTCCTCGCTCGAGGTATGCGACCTGCGCGATCTCGAGCAGCTGACCACGCTGCTGGTGGAGGCGCTGCCCCGCATCGATGCCGGCTTCAGCCTCGATCGGGACGACTACACCCTATGAGATACTACCTCGGCATCGACATCGGCACCTACGAGAGCAAGGGCGTTCTCGTCGACGCGGCCGGCAACATCGTCGCGAGCGCCGCGCGACCGCACAAGATGCTGGTGCCGCAGCCCGGCTGGGCCGAACACCGGCCGCGCGAGGACTGGTGGGGCGACTTCTGCTTCATCTCCAACAAGCTGATCGCCGACAGCGGCGTCCTGCCCACCGACATCAAGGCGGTCGCGGCGAGCGCCATCGGGCCGTGCATGCTGCCGGTCGACGCGGACGGCGAGCCGCTGATGAACGGCGTGCTCTACGGCGTCGACACGCGCGCGGCGCGCGAGATCGAGGAACTGACCGGGCGGATCGGAGAGGACGTGCTGCTCCGGCGCTGCGGCGCCACGCTGACCAGCCAGTCGGTCGGCCCCAAGATCCTGTGGCTCAAGCACAACCGGCCCGAGCTCTACGAGAAGACCGCCAAGGTCCTCACCTCCACCACCTACATCACGCACAAGCTCACCGGCCGCTACGTCATCGACCACTATTCGGCCGCCAATTTCGCCCCGCTCTACGACGTGGACCGCTTCGCCTGGACGGATGAGCTCGCATCCGACATCATCGGGCTCGACAAGCTGCCCGAGACCATCTGGACCACCGAGATCGCCGGCACGGTGACGCCCGAAGCGGCGACCGAGACCGGGCTTGCCGCCGGCACGCCGGTCACCTGCGGCACCATCGACGCCGGCGCCGAGGCGCTCAGCGTCGGCGTGCTCGACGACGGCGACATGCTGCTGATGTACGGCTCGACGATCTTCATCATCGAGATCACGCCGGTACGCGTGCCCGACCCGCGCCTCTGGTATGCGCCGTGGTTCTTCCCCGGCAAGCATGTCGCGATGTCGGGGCTCGCGACGAGCGGCACGCTCAGCCACTGGTTCCGCGACCAGTTCGGCAAGGAACTCGACCCCGCGACCGCGGTCATGGCGCTGGCGCTCGAGGCCGAGGG
>JAEYZJ010000080.1 GCA_023430705.1 Pseudomonadota bacterium
GGTACGGCCTTCATGATGGTCCCGGGCCACGAGCTCTGGCACCCCAATCCGGACTTCTACTACCGGCCCGGCGGCGGCCCGATGTTCGACATGGGACCGTACTACCTCACCTGCCTCGTCAACATGCTGGGCCCGGTGGAGAGCGTCGTCGGCGCCGCCCGGGCCTCATACCAGACCCGCACCATCGGCTCCGGTGCGCGGGAGGGCGAAACCTTCGCCGTCGAGGTCCCGACGCATATCTCGGCGCTGCTGCAGTTCACGAACGGCGCCGCCATCACCATCACCACCAGCTTCGACGTCTGGAAGCATGGTCACAGCCACCTCGAGATCTATGGCAGCGCAGGCTCCATGCTGGTGCCCGATCCGAACCGGTTCGATGGCCCTGTCCAGGTCTCCGATGGACAAGGCGAGTGGACCGAAGTGGAAGCCACCCATCTTTACGGTGACGGCAACTATCGCATCCTCGGTCTTGCCGACATGGCGCAGGCGATCATCGACAACCGCCCGCACCGCGCCAGTCACGAACTGAGCCTGCACGTCCTCGAGATCATGGATGCGATCCTGCACTCCGCCGAGAGCGGCAGCCGGATCGTCCTCACGCATCCCGCGGCGCGGCCGGAGCCCATGCGCGAGGACCTGCCCTTCGGGCAGCTCTAGCCGGCCCGCCGCTTCTCCTCGAGCAGTTGGGCCACAGTCGCGATCTCGACCTGCATGCCGAACCGGTTCTCGTAGAGTTCAAGGGCGGCATCGTGGGTCTGGTCGGCCGAGGAGCAGACGGCGTCGGTGGCGATGATGACCCGGTAGCCGAGGTCGATGGCGCCGACCACCGCCGCCAGCACGCAGACCTCGGTCTCGGCTCCGGAGATCACCACCGTGTCGACCGCGCGGCGCTTCAACTGGTCGTCCAGGACCCCGTCGAGCCAGGGGCTATAGACGTGCTTGTCGATCACCTGTGCCGGGGGCACGAAGCGCTGCATCTCGGGCACGAGCTCGAGATACCCTGGATCCAACCTGTCGAGGGTCATTCCGGGCCAGCGCTCATAGTAGCGCTTCCAGCTTCCGGCAGCCTCCTCGGGCGACTGCGCCGGAATGAAGCGCGTGAATACCGTGCGTTCGGGGGCCATCTCTACCAGTTGCACCACGCGGGGCAGCACGATCTGCATCCAGGGTGTCTGCCAGTCCGTGTCCTCGGCGAACATGCGTTGCATGTCGACGCACAGGTGCACCCATGTCGTTCCGAGCGGACCGAAGGCTATGCCGTCCTTCGTGACGGGGCCGGAAGGCTGTGACATGCGGGATGACCTCAGGGTGAAGCTTTGCGTCTCAATGAGAGATCGCGGCGCAAGTTCCGTACACAACCATTGCCCGCGCCAACCTTCCGCTAACCAGTAGAGGTCAAAGCAATGCCCCCGAACCGATCACATTTTTGATTCTGTTAACTTGGGCCTGCTTGGATGGCCCTAGGGGCAAGAGGCTCCGGGGGGTGGCCGTGCAAGTCCTCATCGTCGATGATTCAAAGTCGAGCCTGGCATTCCTCGGCCATGTCATCGGCGCGCTCGATGACATGGAGATAGTGACCTGCCTGCGCCCGTCCCTGGGCCTTGACGCAGCCGCCATGACCCAGTTCGACCTGGTTCTGGTCGACCACGTGATGCCCGAAATGGATGGCGTCGAGCTGACGCGCCGCCTGCGCGCGCAGGAATCCTATCGCCTCGTTCCGATCGTGATGGTCACGTCCGACAATTCGCCGGCGCTTCGCGTCAAGGCGATCGCTGCCGGCGCCACGGACTTCGTCAACAAGCCCTTCGACTCCACCGAACTGCAGGCGCGCGTCAGCAACCTGCTGGCCCTGCGCAAGGCCCAGATCGAGCTCGCCGACCGTGCCGCGTGGCTGGCGCGGGAGGTCGAGATGGCCACCCGGCATCTGGTTACCCGCGAGGAAGAGATCATCTGGCGTCTCGCCCGTGCCATCGAGTATCGCGACGGCGACACCGGCGGCCATGTTTCGCGCGTCGCGCAGATCTCGTCGCTGATCGCCGAAGCCCTCGGTCTCAGTGCTGAGCGATGCCGCCTCATCTACCTTGCCGCGCCGCTGCACGACATCGGCAAGATCGGCATTGCCGATGCCATCCTCGGCAAGCCCGGCAAGCTCTCCGTCGAGGAGATGTCGGTGATGCGCCAGCACGTCAATATCGGCGCCCGCATCCTCGAGCACGGCTCCTCCGAGCTCGTGCGCACCGCTGAACGCATCGCCCAGAGTCACCACGAGCGCTGGGACGGCACGGGTTACCCCAACGGCCTGGTCGGCATGGATATCCCGCTCGAGGCCCGCATCGTTGCGATCGCCGACGTCTTCGACGCCCTTTGCTCGGAGCGGCCCTACAAGCGCGCCTGGCCGCTGGCCGAGGCTTACCGCGAAATCCTCTCGCTCGGCGGCACGCACTTCGACCCTTCGTGCGTAGCTGCGTTCGAGCGCATGTGGCCGCGCATCGAAGCTCTTGTGGCCGAGCCGGGCGATCCGGTCCGCCTGGCCGGCTGATCTCTCAAGTCCAGTCTGAATGGCGCGGGGCCTCGGCAGGCTGCATTGTCCGCGCCTGCTGCCCCTTTGTGCCAAGGGCGGCAAGTATTCGCGCTTTCCGCAGAGTCCTGAGCTTGCCGGAAGGACTCGAGCGCGACTCTTCATGAGTCAAGCCGGGGACTAGTGGAGTCATGGCATGACTCTGAGATACTTCATATTTCCCGGAATCTGCAAAGTAATGAGCGGCGATGACAACGTGCGCAAATAGTTCAAATCGGTAATATCGATTTAACTTATGTACACGAATGTTTGTCGTGCCAAGGACGACAGCAATTCCGATTTCGCGCGGAGGGGACTGTTACTCGCCAGGCAGTGACGCGCTGCGTCCTGTCGGCGCGGATATCGCTTGCGTTCCAGAGGCAACTGTATCGCAGAAGCATACTTTCGGGGGCAGAACGACCCTATGGCCAGTGTAACTCTTCACCCGCTCCCCTTGAGCGGCGACCTTTCCTTGCGCTCGATTGCCGAGCTTCACATCCAGCTGACCAGGGCCATCGATGGCCACGAGGCGATCGCTGTCGGTACCGATGGCGTCGACAGCATCGACGCGGCCACCCTCCAGTTGCTCGTTTCAGCCGCGAGGACAGCGGCTGCGCGCGGCCGGCAGTTGAGCCTCGCCGCCCCGGCAGATGGACCGGTGGCACGGGCGCTGGTCGCCGCCGGCTTCTTCACGGCTGACGGCACTCCCAAAGTCCCATCCCTCTCCTCCTGGACCATTGTGCGCGAGGCGGCATGACCAAGACGATCCTCACCATCGACGATTCCGCTTCCATCCGGCAGATGGTCGCGATGACCCTCAAGGGTGCCGGATTCAGCGTTCTCGAGGCCGGCAACGGGCTGGAAGGCTACGACACCGCAACCACGCATGCCGTCAACGCGGTCGTCACCGACCTGAACATGCCGGTGATGAACGGCCTCGAGTTCCTCAGGAAGTTTCGGGAGCATCCGGCCGGCAAGGGCATTCCGGTGATCCTTCTCACCACCGAGTCCGACGACGAGCTGAAGCGCCAGGCCCGCGAGTCCGGCGCCACCGGCTGGATCGTCAAGCCGTTCAAGCAGGACCAGCTCCTCGCCGTCATCAGGAAGGTGACCGGCGCATGAGTTCCGATCCCGCAGATACCTTCCGGCAGGAAGCTCGCGAACTGCTCGAACATCTGGAGCAGGGCCTTCTCGATCTGGAGCACGACCCCGACGACGCGGACCTCGTCAACGCCGTCTTCCGGGCCCTCCACACCATCAAGGGCTCCGGCGCAATGTTCGGGTTCACCGACGTTGCAGCTTTCGTGCATGAGTTCGAGACGGCCTTCGACAAGGTGCGCAAGGGGTTGTCCCCGATCACGCCCGCGCTGGTCGCCGTGGCGCTCGACGCCAAGGACCATATCCACACCCTGATCGAGACACCCGATGCTGCTGACGGGGCAGGGGAGTCCATCCTGCTCGCGCTGCGCGCCGTTGTCGGTGGCGACGACAGCTTTCCCGACGCCCCGATGGCCGATGCCCCACCCGCCGCAGGAACGCCGCTCGAGCCCACGGGCCGCTGGCGCGTACGCTACAAGCTGCCGGCAGACGCGATGCTGCACGGCACCAACCCGCTGCTGTTGCTTGGCGAGATCGCCGACCTCGGGCCGGTCGAGGTCACCGCGCTGCTCGATGACGTGCCCACGCTCGACGTCATCGATCCCGAGCGCTGCTATCTGGGCTGGCAGGTCGATATCGACCACGCCGATCCCGCCCCGGGCCTCGACGACGTCTTCCTGTTCCTCAAGGACGGAATGGAACTCTCGATCGTGCCTCTGGCTGTTGCCGCCGCCGAGCCGGTGATCGACCCTGCCGCCGAGACCATCCTCGACATCCTCGCCGAGGAGATCGAAGCCGGCGTGACCCCCGCGGCCACACCCGGGGCAGCGCCCCCGGTGGCCAGGGCCGCCAAGCCGCCACGCGAGCCCAGGTCGGACGCACCGGCATCGACCTCCATGCGCGTTCCCGCCGAGCGGCTGGACGAGCTGATGGACAAGGTGGGCGAACTCGTCATCGCCCAGGCCCGCCTCTCGCAGCTCGCCGCGCAGAGTTCCGACAGCAACCTCAAGACCGTGGCCGAGGAACTCGAACGCCTGAGCTCCGGCCTGCGCGATACGACCATGGGCATCCGCATGGTGCCCATCGGGTCGATCTTCTCGCGCTTCCGCCGGCTCGTGCACGATCTGAGCCGCGAGCTCGACAAGGACATCGAGTTCATCACCAGCGGCGAGGAGACCGAACTCGACAAGACCATGATCGAGCGCCTCGCCGATCCGCTGGTCCACCTGATCCGCAATTCGGTCGACCATGGGCTCGAGAGCGCCGAGGCGCGCGTCAGTGCCGGCAAGCCGGTGAAGGGCACCGTCCGCCTCTCCGCCGTCTATTCCGGCGCCGAAGTCACCATTTCGGTGACCGACGACGGGGCCGGTCTCGATGCCGAGCGCATCCGCCGCAAGGCCGAGGAACAGGGCCTGATCACGCCTGAGACCCGGCTTGCCGAGCAGGAACTCTACCAGCTGATCTTTGCCCCGGGCTTCTCGACGGCCACGGAAGTGACTTCGTTGTCCGGCCGCGGCGTCGGGATGGATGTGGTCAAGCGCACCATCGACGGGCTGCGGGGCAAGATCGAGCTGTCGACCCGCCCCGGCGAGGGCACGACAATGACGCTGCGCCTGCCGCTCACGCTCGCCATCATCGAAGGCATGCTGATCCGCGTCGGCACCGGCCGCTATTCGATCCCGCTCTCGGCGGTCGAGGAGTGCGTCGAGCTCCCGGCCGAAGTCGCAACCCATTCGCGTGGCCGCAACTTCCTCGATATCCGCGGCACGCTGGTGCCGTTCCTGCGGCTGCGCGAACTGTTCGACATTCCGGGCGAACCCGACGCCCACCAGAAGGTCGTCATCATCTCCTCCGGCGATGTCCGGGTCGGGCTCGTCGTCGACCAGATCATCGGCAACATCCAGACCGTCATCAAGCAGCTGAGCAAGCTCCACTCGGGCCTCGAGACCTTCTCGGGCGCCACCATTCTCGGCGATGGCGCCGTCGCGCTCATCCTCGATACCTCGCGGCTGGTCTCCTGCGGCCAGGCGCACGAGGAACGGTATCGGACCGAAACCGGGAGGGCAGCCGCATGAGCAGGTTCACCGAACCCATGCGGGCCCTGACGCTGCGGCTGGACGACGAACTGTTCGCCATCCGCGCCGAAAGCGTCCGAGAAATCCTCGATCTGGTGGCCGTGACCGTCGTGCCGAACGCCTCGCCCTTCGCCCCCGGACTGATCAACGTCCGGGGCCGCGTGGTGCCGCTCGCCAACCTCAAGGTCGCCTTCGGCATGCCGGAGCGCGAGCCCGACCAGGACACCCGCGTCGTCGTCATCGAGACCGTGATCGAAGACGAGCCGACCATCGTCGGCATCCTCGCCGACAAGGTCTACGACGTCACCGACATCGAACCCGCCGCCATCGAGGAGGCGCCGCGCGTCGGCATGCGCTGGCGCCCGGATTACGTGCGCGGCATCGGCAAGCGCCGGGGTGAGTTCATCATCATCCCGGACATGGAACGCATCTTCGGAACACCGGACGGCAGGAGCTCGTCCGTGCCTGCTTCGGAAGAGAGGTCCGCACCTTGAGACCGGCCGTCAGGACAAGGCTGGCGGCCGGGTTCGTCACCATCGACATCGGCTGCGGGGCTCGCTCCCGCTGCCCACTATCGCTCGTTGACACACTTAGTGCCGGTTGGGACCGGCCGCAGATTGGGGGGATACTTTGAGGCTTACGATCAAGGTCAAGCTGGCGGCCACATTCGCCGGCATCATAGCACTGTCCGGCATCAGCATGTTCGTGGCACTGCAGAGCCTGAACAGCATGGACGGCGCGTTCACCGCCGCCATCGAGCAGAACGTCAAGCGCATCGAGCTTGCCGCCGCGATCGAGCGCAACCTGCTCGAGTTCTCGCGCGACGAGCACGACCTGATGCTCGCCTCCACCGGCACGCAGACCGCCGCGCTGACCAGCAATCTCGATCGCCTGGTTGGCCAGATCCGACAGGGCGCGGCTGATCTGCACGAGAACTCCAGCGCCGCCGGTCGGCCGCTCGTCGACGCCTTCAACACCCAGTTCGGTGAGTATCTCGTCGACCATGCAGAAATCCGTCGGCTCGCGGTCGCCAACCTCGACGCCGAGGCCTACGCGCTCGCCACCGGTCACTCGGCGACGGTCATGCACGAGGCGGAAGCGGCGCTCGAGGAAGTGATTACCCTCAACAACCAGCAACTCGATGAAGCGGTGCATCACGCGCACCAGCTGTCCGAGAGTTCGAGCATGCTGGTCATCGGCATGCTGATCGGGTCGGTGCTGGTCGCTGCGGCCGCCGCCACCTGGATCATCGTCGGCGTCTCGCGCGGCCTCAGCCGTGTCACCCAGGCCGTGAGCGCGGTCGCCATCGGCGATCTCGACAACACCGTGGTCGTCACCACCAATGACGAGATCAAGGATCTCGTCGACACGGTCAACGACATGACCGCCAACCTGCGCGCCACCGCCAAGCTCGCCGACCAGATTGCCGACGGCGACCTGACGGTCGAGCCGAAGCCGCTGTCCGACAAGGATACGCTTGGGATCGCCCTCCAGCGGATGGTCGAAAAGCTCCGCGACGTGATCGCCGAGGCCATCAGCTCCGCCAGCAACGTCTCCGCCGGCAGCCAGGAACTCTCGGCCACTTCCGAGCAGTTGAGCCAGGGTGCGACCGAACAGGCATCCTCGACCGAAGAGGCCTCGGCTTCGATGGAGCAGATGGCCGCGACCATCAAGCAGTCGGCTGACAATGCCGCCCAGACCGAAAAGATCGCCCGTCAGTCCGCCGCCGATGCCATCGCCTCCGGTGAAGCCGTCAACGAGGCCGTGGCGGCCATGCAGACGATCGCCGCCAAGATCATGGTGGTGCAGGAGATCGCCCGCCAGACGGACCTCCTCGCGCTCAACGCCGCCGTCGAAGCGGCCCGCGCCGGAGAACATGGCCGCGGCTTCGCAGTGGTCGCCTCCGAGGTGCGCAAGCTCGCCGAACGCAGCCAGGCTGCCGCCGCCGAGATCTCGACCCTCTCCGACACCACGGTGAAGTCGGCCCAGTCGGCCGGCGACATGCTGACCCGCCTCGTGCCGGACATCAAGCGGACCGCCGAACTTGTCGAGGAGATCACGGCGGGAGCGCGCGAACAGAATGCCGGCGCCGCACAGATCAACACGGCCATCCAGCAGCTCGACAAGGTAACCCAGCAGAACACCTCGGCCGCCGAGGAGATGTCGGCCACGTCCGAGGAACTGGCGAGCCAGGCCGAGCAGCTGCAGAACGCGATCAGCTACTTCCGGATCGAGGCCGTGCGGGCCGAGTTCGAAGCCGCACCGGTGTCGCGCAAGTCTGCCCGTACGGCGCAGCTCCGCAGCGAGATCGCGGCCAAGGCTCCGCACATGAGCCGCGCCGTGCCTGCCCGCTCTCCGAAGGCCGCCAAGGCAGCCTCCGGCAATGGCGGTTTCGACCTCGACATCGACGATGCCAGCGACGAGCTCGACCAAGAGTTCACCCGTCGCGGCGCAGCCTGAGGAGCACCGGCATGGCCGAGCGGGCCCAATACGTGACCCTTGGGGTCAACGGCGAGCTCTTCGCCGCCCCCGTCGAGAAGGTGCAGGAGATCCTGGAGATGCGTCCGGTGGCGCGTCTTCCCCAGGCGCCCGTCAATCTTCTCGGCATGACGGACGTGCGCGGGGAGGGCATCCCGGTGCTCGACCTGCGCCTGACCCTGGGACTGTCCGAGGTCGAGGACACCGAGAACACGCGCATCGTGGTGCTCAACGTCAACGGCGCCTCGGCGCCGCTGACGCTGGGGCTGAGGACCGACCGGGTCTTCGAGGTCACCGTGCTCGATAGCGACGTGCTCGATCCGCCGCCGGTCGTATCGGGCAACTGGCGAGCCCACGTGGTGGCCGGCATCGGCCGCCGCAACGGGCAGTTCGTAACCGTCCTCGACCTCGACGCCCTGCTCGGCGACGTGGCGGTGGCCGCCTGACTACCGTGTCCGCCTCGTCCCACCCGGGACGAGGCGCAACCGCCTGATCGAAGGGGAAGGGACTTCCTTGTCCAGTACGGCCTTGAAGCTGAAGATCGACGAAGCGGAGGATCACCTCAGCGCGCTCGATTTCACCCGCATAGCGCGCCTCATCGAGGGGCAGGCCGGCATCAAGCTGCCGCCCGGCAAGCGCCTTATGGTCGAGGGTCGGCTGCGCAAGCGCATGCGTGCACTCGGCCTGCCCAGCTTCGACTCCTACACCGACCTGCTGTTCAATCGCGGCGGCCTCGACCAGGAACTGGTCCATCTGATCAACGCCGTCACCACCAACAAGACCGACTTCTTCCGCGAGGCGGAACACTTCGACTATCTCGCAGGGCATATGGTCCCGGCGCTCCTCGCGATGCGCGGGCGCAACCCGCTGCTCAAGGTCTGGAGTGCCGCGAGTTCCACCGGGGCCGAGGCCTACACCCTCGCCATGGTGCTCGACGACCTCGCGGCGCAGGAGCACAGGTTCCGCTTCGCCATCCTCGGCACCGACATTTCGACGACCGTGCTCGCCCAGGGCCGCCGCGCCGTCTATCCCGCCGAGATGATCGCCCCGGTGCCGCCCGAGATGCAGTCCCGCTACATCATGCACGCCCGCCGCCCGGGCCCACGCCGCGAGGTGCGGATCGTGCCCGAACTGCGCCGCTTCGTGCGCTTCGCCCATCTCAACCTGATGGATGCGAGCTATCCGTTCGACCGGGACGTCGACATCATCTTTCTGCGCAACGTGCTGATCTATTTCGAGAAGGCGGACCAGGCGGCCGTCGTCACGCGCCTCGCCGATCATCTGAGGAGCGGTGGCTATCTCGTCCTCGGGCACTCCGAATCGATGATCGGCACGTCGCTGGCGGTCCGCCAGGTCGCCCCCGCCGTCTTCCAGAAGCTCTAGAGTCCGTGCCGATGTCCGCTGCAGCCGACCGCAAGATCCGCGTCCTTATCGTCGATGACTCCGCCGCCGTGCGCACGACGCTCAGCGACATCATCGCGTCCGATCCCGAGCTGGAAGTCATGGCGACGGCGGCAGATCCCTACATCGCCGTCGAGCGCATTCGCCAGGAAGTGCCCGACGTGATCTTCCTCGACATCGAGCTGCCGCGCATGGACGGCATCACCTTCCTCAGGAAGCTGATGTCGCAGCGGCCCATCCCGGTGGTCATCTGCTCCTCGCATGCGTCCGAGGGCAGCGACACGCTGATCGAGGCCCTGGAGGCCGGCGCGGTCGATGTCGTCGCCAAGCCCCGCATCGACACGGTGGAGTTCCTGCACGAGTCGCGCCAGCGCATCTGCGCCGCAGCCCGCATCGCAGCGCAGGCAAGCCTCAGGGGCCGGGTCAAGCCGCCGGCACCGAAGCTCAGCGTGGAAAAGAAGCTCACCGCGGACGTCGTGATCCCGCAGCGATCGGCAGCGCGTGCCGCTTCGGCAACCGCCGCCATGCCCGCCACCGACCCCATTGTCTGCATCGGAGCATCGACCGGTGGCACCGAGGCCCTGCGGGACGTGCTTGTCGACCTTCCGGCCACGACGCCCGCCATCCTCATCGTCCAGCACATGCCGGAGCGCTTCACGGCTGCCTTTGCCAGCCGGCTCGACGGACTCTGCGGCATGCGGGTCAGGGAAGCGGAGCATGGCGACGTGGTCGAGCCGGGCAACGTGCTCATCGCGCCGGGTGGCCGCCACATGGTGCTGCAGCGCACCGGCTCGCGCTACACCGTGCAGATCATCGACGGCCCGCACGTCTCCCGCCACCGACCCTCGGTCGATGTGCTGTTCCGCTCCGCCGCCTACGGCGCCGGCAGGAACGCGCTCGGCATATTGCTGACCGGCATGGGTGACGATGGCGCGAAGGGGTTGCTCGAGATGCGTCAGGCCGGCGCCATGACCGTTGCGCAGGATGAGGAGAGCGCCGTGGTCTTCGGCATGCCCAAGGAGGCCATCGCGCTGGGGGGCGCCCAGCGGATCGTTCCGCTTCGCCGTGTCGCCCACGAGATCACCACGTTCGCCAGCCGGGCGCATCTGAGGGATTCTGCATGATCGCCGAAGTCACAAGTGCCCTCGATGACGGCACGCCGGACGCCGTGGCAACTATCGATCTGGCCGCCATCGTCGCCGACCTCGCAACGCCGCGCGAGGCGATCGACGGCGCCTTCGTTGCGGTGGGCGAACGCCTGTCCGAATGTGCGGACATCCTGGCGCGCATCATCGGGGCCTTCGATGGCCTGCCGGTCGAGCTCGGCAGCGAGGACCTGACGGCTGCGACCGCCCGCCTGGCCGTGGTGGGCCGGCGCGCCGGGGAGATTTCCCTTTCCCTGGAGGCCGAGCAGGGCGACCTTGATCGGCTTGTCGTGGCGCTTCGCAGCGCAGCCCAGCCGATCGACGCGCTCCGCCGCACGGTCAAGATGATGGGCATCGTCGCCATCAACGCCCGCGTCGTCGCCGCGAGCGTCGTCAGCCAGACCGAGGACTTCGGCGTCTTCACCACCGACATCGCGGAACTTTCCGACAGCGCGGCAGCCACCATCGCCAAGTTCCATCGCACCTACGAGGCGCTGAGCGCCGTCGTTGCCGACGCGGCCCTGGCTCGTGGCAAGTTCGAGGCGGGACACCGCGCCACCCTCGCCGCGCTCGCGCAGGAACTCGAGCGCGACCTCGCCGAAGTAACCGAACAGCGGCTTCAGTCCGCGCAGTCCAGCGCCATTACCAGCCAGATGTCGCGCGCCATCTCCGACAAGGTCGCCGCTGCCGTCATGGCGCTCCAGGTCGGCGATGCGACGCGCCAGCGGGTCGAGCACGTCGAAGCCGGTCTCGCCGACCTCGACGAACTCGACCCCGCCATCGACCGTGCGCCCGTGCTCGAACTTCTCTGCCGCCAGCTGGGCGCCGCGCGTGAGTATCTGGTGGGCGAAATGGCCTCCGGCGCCGAGGCGCTCGGCCAGCTGTCGCACGATGTGCAGGCTGTGCTCGATCATGCCAGCGAGGTCTACGGTTCGGCTCAGAACCGTTCCGCCCTGTCCGAGCTTCATGGCGCGGTGCGCCGCGCCGTCACCGTCCTGCGCGATTGCGAGCGCGAGCGCGGCAAGCTCGACGAGGTCGCGGCCGCCGTCTCCGAGACGGTGGAGGTGCTGCTCGGCCACGTCGAGGCGGTGCAGGAAATCGAGTACAAGATGCGGCTTGTCTCGCTCAATGCTGCGGTCAAGTGCGCGCAGCTCGGGCCGCGCGGCCGCGCGCTGGACGTCATTGCCCAGCAGTTGCGGACGCTGACGGGAGAGACCGTGGTCTCGGCCCATGCCGCTGTCGAGTGCCTCACCCGGGCCTCCGGGTACTCGGCTGCCTTCACCCGGTCCGCCGGCTCCGGTGCCACGCGCGTCGGCGACATCGAGCGCGAGGCCACCGCTGCGCTCTCCCAGCTGGAAGCTGTCGGCTTCCGGATGAAGAACGCGCTGGTCGGGCTCTATGCCGATGGCCCGCAGGTAGCGGGCCGGCTCGATGACGCCGTCGCCGCGCTCGCGCGCCATGCCACCATTTCCGAGGCCCTTAGCGATATCGAGTTCTCGCTCACGCCTCCCGGCGCGCCGGGAGAGAGCGACGCCGGGGATCCGGCGCTTCGCCCCTTCCTCGCACTCCTGCGCAGCCGCTACACCATGGATGCCGAACGCCGCCTGCACGACGGCTTCACCGGCCTCGCCCCGGATGCGGACGCCGAGCCTGACGCCGAGGCCGCACCCGATCTGGAAGACCTGCTGTTCTAGGCGGGCGCTGCGACGCCCGTGAGGTGGTGCAGGGCGCCGATCGGCAGGGGCTCGGAGAGCAGGAAGCCCTGCAGTTCGTGGCAGCCTTGCGCCACGAGGTAGGCGCGCTGCCGCTCGGTGGCGACACCCTCCGCCGTGACCCGCATGTTGAGCGCCCGCGCGAGCTCGATCACCGTCCGCACGATCACCTCGGCGTCCTCGGAAATGCCGATCTGCGAGACGAACGACTGGTCGATCTTGAGCTTGTCGACGTTGTAGCGGCGCAGGTAGTTGAGCGACGAATAACCGGTGCCGAAATCGTCGAGCGCCAGTCCGATGCCGGCGGCCCGCAGCCGCGTAAGGCCCGCCTCGGTCGCCTCCGAACTGTCGAGCAGCACGCCTTCGGTGATCTCGAGCTGCAGCCGGTGGGGATCGATTCCGCGCTGCTCCAGTCCCTCGGTCAGGCGGCTGACGAACTGCCTGCTGCGCAGCTCGACCGGCGACACGTTGATCGCAACCCAGGGCAGGGGCGTGGTCCTCAGCGTCCTGCACGTTTCGGCGAACACCCATTCGCCCAATTGCTCGATCAGCCCGCGCTCCTCCGCGACGCCCACGAACATGTCGGGCGCGAGCCGCCCGCGTTCGGGATGGTTCCAGCGCACCAGGGCCTCGGCCCCCAGGATGGTACCGGTCACCGCATCGAAGATGGGCTGGTACTCGAGCACGAGTTCGTTGCCGCCGGCGAGCGCGCGCCTCAGGTCCTGCTCGATCCGACGCCGCTCCTCGAGATTGCGCGCCATGGGCTCGGCGAACACCTCCCAGCGCGACCGGCCACGCGCCTTGGCTTCGTAAAGCGCGATGTCGGCGCGCCGCAGAATATCGGCGGCACCCAGCCCCGGCTGGAACGGCGCGATGCCGAAGCTGGCGGTGATGTAGGCTGGATCGCCCAGCAGGTTGAAGGGTCGTCCGATCTGCAGCTGTGTCGACGAACAGATGGACTCCGCTGCCCCCGCCGCCGGACCATCGAGCAGGATGGCGAATTCGTCCCCGCCGAGGCGGGAGATGAGCCCCGCCGGGCCGATCAGCTGGTACAGCCGGGTCGCGAGCTGGCGCAGCAGGTCGTCCCCCGCGACATGGCCTAGCGTGTCGTTGACGTACTTGAACCGGTCGAGGTCGAGCAGCACCAGCGTTGCCGCGACGCCCATCCGGGCGCGCTCCGCGAACCGCTGCAGGTCGCGTTCGAACTGCGCCCGGTTGGCCAGGCCCGTCAGGGAGTCGTGGAAGGCAAGGTATTGCATCCGCTCGTGGTCCTGCCGCCGCTCGGTGACGTCCCGCGCGATGCAGACGAGGCCGACGACCCTGCCGTCGGGCGAGCGCAGCGGCAGCTTGGTGGTCGACAGCCACAGCTGCGTGCCATCCGGCCGTGTCACGTATTCCTCTTGCTCCACCAGCTGGTTGCCCGCGATCACCCGCAGGTCGTCCTCGTAGTAGCGCCGGCCGAGTTCGGGCGGATGGAGGTCCAGGTCGGTCTTGCCGACGAGATCGTTGGGATTGCCGTGCCCGAGGTCCCGCGCCACGGCGCGGTTGGCGATGACGAACCGCGCTTCGGCATCCTTGATGTAGAGATAGTCCGGCACCTGGTCGATCATCGTGCGGAGCCAGTTCCGCTCGTCGGAGTGGGTCTGGTCGCCGGCCAGGCGCTCGGCAAACCGCTGCAGCTGCGCATGCGCAAGGTGCTGCCCGTCATCCGTCCCGCCCACCGGTGGGGACGCCAGGTCGATTACCGGACGCTTTACGGCCATTGCCGCCCTCTGAACACCAGCTCGGAGCAGCAGATGCTAGGCAGACTTGCCTAACCAAACGATAAATAGGGGGTAAGTACAAAGGAATGCGGCCCGGCGACACCCCCTTCGCCCACTCGTTAACTCCCGTTAACCCGACTCCGGGCATGGTGGTGCATGTCCGATCTCGCCACCCTGCTGGCCCAGCTGTCCAACCGCGCCGATGCCGCATCCGATCCGGCCATGGCCGCAGTCCGGCTGGCTCGTGCCGGCATCGATGCGCTGGTCCTCAAGCTCGGCCAGAGTGGCGAGGCGACCGTCGCGGCGCGACTGCCGGGTGGGCTGACGCAACTCAGCACCGGCAGCGAAACCTTCGTGCTCAAGCTGGCTTCGCCGCTCCCGGTCAACACGCGGGTGCTCGTCAGCGTGGCCAACAGTCCGGCAGGCCAGCCCACCGTCACCGTGACGCCGCAGCCTGCGAGGCCGATGTCGGCTCCGGCGCTCGCTCTTCCGCGAACGTCCATTCCCGCCATGTTGCCGCCCGCGCCCGCCCCGGCCGCGGTGCAGGCCGTTGTCGCCCCTGCGCCGGGCATCACCGTGCCTCCCCCGGCTCCCGCAGCAACCGCATCCGCTCCGGCACCTGTCGCCGCACCAGGAACGCCACCGCCGGCTGAGGTCGCCAAACAGCCCGCCGTCACAGCGACGCCAGCCGAGAAAGCGGTTGAGAGCGCGCAGCCGGGCCGGCCTGTACTGCCCTTCCCTCCGGCCTCCGCTCCGCCATTGCCGCCGCCTGTCGGCATGCCGCGTCTCGCGCCACCTCTGGCGTCCCCAGCCCCGATCGCTGCTCCCGCCACACCGCAGCCCACCACCACGCCGGCTCCAACTCTGGCATCGGCGCAGCCAGCCCCTCCATTGGCCCCTCCGCCGGCCGCGCCCACCGCGGCGGCAGTGCAGGCGACGACTGCAAGATCACCGGCTCTCCCGGTGCCACCCGCCGCCGCAGCACCGACTCCCAGTGTCCCGAGCAATCTGCAGCCCCCGGTGACGGCTCCCCCGCCGGCGGCCGCGCCTGCGAGCCCTCATCAGGCTGCGCCCAGGGCGCAGATATCGGTCCCCCCGCCCGCAGCCCGGCCCGCGCCACCCTCATCACTGCCGCTCGCGCAGGTCCTCGCCGACCCCGTGCAGGCTGCCGCTCGCCAGGATACCGTGGCGCCGATGATGGCGCGGGCGGCGGCGATCGTGGCAAACCCGGC
>JAEYZJ010000137.1 GCA_023430705.1 Pseudomonadota bacterium
GACCTCGACCGCACCCTCGTCCCCGATCCGGTCGGGCTGATCGTCTCCGACGTCAGCTTCGTGTCCATCCTCAAGGTCATCGACCCGGTGCTGGCGCTCGCCGCTCCGGGCGCCGAAGCGGTCATCCTCGTCAAGCCGCAGTTCGAGGTCGGGCGCGAGCATGTCGGCAGGGGCGGCATCGTCACCGACCAAGCCGCGATCGCCGGCGCGGTCGCGCGCGTCGTCGCGCACATGGCGGCGGCCGGCTGGTCACGGCTGTTCGAGCTGCCCTCCCCGATCGCCGGCGGCGATGGCAATCGCGAGATCGTCGCGGGATTCCGCCGCGATCAGTAGCCGATGCCGCCTTCGCGCCCGGTCTGGCCGCGGTGGCGCAGGAAATGGTCGGCAAGAACCACCGCCATCATCGCTTCCCCGATCGGCACCGCGCGGATGCCGACGCAGGGGTCGTGGCGGCCCTTGGTCACCACCTCGGTATTCTCGTTCGCCGTCGTCACGCTCTCGCGCGGCGTGATGATTGAGGAGGTCGGCTTCACCGCAAAGCGCACCACCACCGGATCGCCGTTCGAGATTCCGCCCAGGATGCCGCCGGCATGGTTCGACTTGAAGATGGGGCCGGCATTGCCCGCCCGCATCTCGTCGGCATTCTCGGTGCCGGTGAGCGCCGCCGAGGCCATGCCCTCGCCGATCTCGACGCCCTTGACCGCATTGATCGACATCATCGCCGAGGCGAGGTCCGCCGAGAGCTTGCCGTAGATCGGCGCACCCCAGCCGGGCGGCACGCCTTCGGCCACCACCTCGATCACCGCGCCGACCGAGTTGCCGTCCTTGCGGATGCCGTCGAGATAGGTTTCCCACTCCTTCGCGGCCACCGGGTCGGCACAGAAGAACGGGTTCCGGTCGACCTCAGCCCAGTCGAAGCGGGTATAGTCGATCTTGTGCGGACCGATCTGGACGAGGCTCGCCCGGATGGTGACGCCGGGGATCACGAGGCGCGCCACCGCCCCCGCGGCGACCCGCGCCGCCGTTTCCCGGGCCGAGGCCCGGCCGGAGCCCTTGTAGTCGCGGATGCCGTACTTCTGGTGGTAGGTGAAGTCGGCATGGCCGGGACGGTACTTGTCCTTGATCTCCGAATAGTCCTTGGAGCGCTGGTCGGTGTTCTCGATCATCAGCGAGATCGGCGTGCCGGTCGTCTTCAGCAGTCCGTCGCGCTCGTCCTCGAAGGCGCCCGAGAGGATCCGCACCTGGTCGTCCTCGCGCCGCTGCGTGGTGAAGCGCGACTGTCCGGGCTTGCGCCGGTCGAGGTCGCGCTGGATCGCTTCGGTCGAGATCGGAATTCCCGGCGGGCAGCCGTCCACCACCACGCCCAGCGCCGGCCCGTGGCTTTCGCCCCAGGTGGTGAAACGGAACAGGTGGCCGAAAGTGTTGAACGACATGGATGCGCCCCGGGTTTGTGGGCGTTCTAGGGGAGACGGAGCGGCCGGGTCAACCGCAACTAGATCTCGTTGTACACGCTGTCTCGCCGACCGACGGCGATAACGATGATGAGCACCTGATCGTCGCGCACCTCGTAGACCAGCCTGTATCCGACCGCCTTGAGCTTTATCTTGTACCTGGGGCCGGGCCATCGGCCCTTAAGTCTCGCCGAGGGGACGTGCGGATCCTCGATACGCCGGGCGATGACGGCCTGGAACTGCAATCGGACGGCTCCGTCCAGCCTGTTCCACTGTTTGCGCGCCCGATCGCTAAATGTCAGCCGATAGGTCATCGACCGAGACCTCCACGACGGGCTCGTTGTCGCCGGCTTCCGCCAGTTCGGCGAGCTTCACATCGTCGTAGAGCTCCTGCACGTACTCCCACACCGCTGGTGTGACGAGATAGGCCACCACCTTGTTGTGGTTGAGAATGGCGACGGCCTCAGCCTCCGACGCCTTCACCACCGTCATCGGATTTCGCTTCAGTTCGGAAACGCTGACCGCCAGGTCCGCTTCTATGCGTTGCCCAACGTGGTTCATTTTATGGCTCCTATTTCGACCGGAAAATAGGACCATAATTGGGATGGGTCAATCTGAGGTCCGCCGGGGTCCCCTCGCCCGTCAATCGTCCCAGCTGTGCCCGGCCGGATAGACCACGCTCTTGCCGTCGATGAAATGCACCACCGAATCCTGCGGCGGGAACCAGTTGACCGTCCGTTCCGCCGGGAAATCCTCGATCAGCCGGCGCAGCACGCGCAGGATGCCGCCATGGGCGACAATGATCGCCGGTCCCCTCAGTTCGCTCTCGGCAAAGGCGCGGACCCGCTTGGCGACGTCCTCGTAGCTCTCGCCCGAGGGCGGCCGGAAGAACCAGAAATCGGCGCTGCGCTCGCCCGCGATCGCCATCTCGGAGGCCGTCAGCTCGGTGTGGAGCCGGCCTTCGTAGATGCCGAACGAGACCTCGACCAGCCGGTCGTCGAAGGCGACGTCCGGCAACGGCTCGCTGAATGCCGCGCGGACCCGCTGCATCGTCTCCCGCGTCCGTCCGAGCGGCGAGGCATGCCAGCTGAACTCGGTCGCCTTCCGTCCCGCCCGCTCGAGGATTCGCGCCAGCAGCTGGCCGTTGAGGTCGGCCTGGCCGCGCCCGACATCGTTGAGCGGGATGTCCTTGCTGCCCTGGTAGCGGCCTTCGGCGTTCCAGTCGGTCTCGCCGTGGCGGATGAAGTAGAGCTCAGGCCAGTTGAAGGACATTGTCGGTCTCGAAGGGCGCGAGGGGCCGCCTTGCGGCAGCCCCCGGGGCATCAGGCATTGGCGTCGGCTTCGTCGTCGACATGCATGCCGATGATGTTGAAGCCGCAGTCGACATACTGCACCTGGCCGGTGACGCCCGAGGCGAGGTCGCTCAGCAGGTAGAGGGCGGCGGTGCCCACCTCGTCCTGCGTCACGTTGCGCTTCAGCGGCGACGCCTTCTCCTGGAAGTGCAGCATGGTGCGCAGCCCGGAGATGCCCGACGCCGCGAGCGTCTTGATGGCGCCGGCCGAGATCGCGTTGACGCGGATGTTCCTGGGGCCGAGGTCGTGCGCGAGGTAGCGGACCGAGGCCTCGAGCGCCGCCTTGGCGACACCCATGACGTTGTAGTTCGGCACGTACTTTTCCGCGCCGTAATAGGTCAGCGTCAGCAGCGAGCCGCCCGGGTTCAGCATCGCTTCGGCGCGCTTGGCCACGGCGGTGAACGAATAGACCGAGATGTTCATCGTCAGCGCGAAGTTCTCGGCGCTGGTGTTGATGTAGCGGCCCTCGAGCTCCTCCTTGTTGGAGAAGGCGATGGCGTGGACGAGGAAGTCCATCGTGCCCCACTTGTCCTTCAGCACGCGGAAGGTCTCGTCGAGCGCTTGATCGTTGGTCACGTCGCAGTCGATCAGCGTGGTGACGCCGATCTCGGCGGCCAGCGGCTCCACGCGCTTCTTGATCGCCTCGCCCTGGTAGGAGAACGCGAGTTCGGCGCCCTGGTCGGCGAGGGCCTTGGCGATGCCCCAGGCGATCGAGTTCTTGTTCAGGACCCCCATGATGAGGCCCTTCTTGCCGGCCATCAGCCCGTTCGCCATCGTCGTGCTCCGTAATGGATATCTCGTTGGCGCCGCTTGTCGCATAGCGCGAAATCCCGGGCAAGTTCGCCCTTGCGCGACGTCTCCCCGCCGCTATTGTCCGGCCCATGACGCCAGCTCCCGACGCAATCATCTCCGGCCTCGTCGAAGTCCTGGGCGAGGCGAGCGTGATCGCCGATCCTGCGGCGATGGCCACCTATCTCGCCGAGCCCCGCAAGCGCTTCCGGGTTCCGGCCGTCGCCGTGGCCCTGCCGGCCGACGTGCCCGCGCTTCAGGCGCTCTGCCGCTGGGCCGATGCCAACCGCGTGCCGCTCGTTCCCCAGAGCGGCAATACCGGCCTTGTCGGCGGCCAGGTTCCCGTAAACGGCGATGAGGTGATCGTCAGCCTCGCCCGCCTCTCCGCCGTGCGCGAGGTCAACGCCGCGGCCGGGCACATGACGCTGGAAGCCGGGGTCATCCTCGAGGAGGCGCACCGGGTGGCGGAGGCGGCCGGTGCCATGTTCCCGCTCTGGCTTGCCTCGCAGGGTTCCGCCCGCATCGGCGGCGTCCTCAGCACCAATGCCGGCGGCGTGCAGGTGCTGGCCTTCGGCAATGCCCGCGAACTGACCCTCGGCGTCGAGGCGGTGCTGGCCGACGGGCGCCTCTACAACGGCCTCAACGCGCTCAAGAAGGACAATACCGGCTACGACCTCAAGGACCTCCTCGTCGGCGCCGAAGGCACGCTGGGCTTCATCACCGCGGCGACGGTCAAGCTCTTCCCCATCCCCGAGGCGCACGAGACGGCGCTGGTGAACGTTTCCGATCCCGCCGTAGCGCTGCAGCTCTTCTATCTGCTGCGCGAGCGGACCGGCTCGCGCCTCACCGCCTTCGAGCTGATGAACCGGTTCGGCGTCGACCTTCAGCTGAAGCACGGCCTGCTCCCCCACGATCCGACCGCCAGCCTTTCGCCCTGGTACGTGCTGGCCGAGGTCAACCGCATGAAGGGCGGCGTGCCCGGCGCGCTGCAGGCGGCCCTCGAGGAAGCCCTCGAGACCGGCCTAGTCGCCGACGCCGTGATCGCCGAGTCCGAGGCCGACCGCACCCTGATGTGGGCCGCCCGCGAGCAGATGAGCGAGGTGCAGTCGCGCGATGGCGCCTCGATCAAGCACGACGTCTCGGTGCCGGTCGGCGCCGTGCCCGAACTCCTCGCCCAGGGCATCGCCGCCGTCGAGGCGGTGATCCCGGGCGTGAGGCCGTGTCCCTTCGGGCACATGGGTGACGGCAACATCCACTTCAACCTGAGCCAGCCGGTGGGCGCCGATCCGCGCGCGTTCATGGCGCGCGAGGCCGATGCCAATGCCGCCATCTATGCCGTCGTGCAGCGCCTCGGCGGCTCGGTCTCGGCCGAGCACGGCATCGGCCAGCTGAAGCGCGAGCTGCTCCGGCAGGTGAAGGACCCGGTCGCCCTCGAGATGATGCGTGCCATCAAGGCCGCGCTCGATCCCAACGGTATCCTCAACCCGGGTAAGGTACTCTAGGGTGCCCTGTTGACGCGGCGGCGGCCGCGTCCCATGTCCACGGCATGCTTCTCGATATCGGATTTCTCGACGACGCCACCCGCCCCCCGCCGATCAGGATCGAAGGCCTCACCGAGGCGCAGCGCGAGCCCGGCCGGCACCTGAAGGAGGTGCATGACCACCTCCGCGCCAACATGGTGACGCTGGGCCGGCTCATCGAACGCGCCGCGGCCGGCGGCGCCGATGCGGCCGCGCTGACGGCGGAGGCGGCGGGCCTCGCCATGGTCGTCAACTACCGCCGCTTCGGGGCGCTCTGCGGCGAGCACTGCCAGATCGTCAACATGCACCATTCCATCGAGGACGCGGTGATCTTCCCGGCCATCGCCGCGCAGGGCGCGGGCTTCAGGGCCATCGCCGACCGGCTCCGCGCCGAGCATGTGGTCGTGCACGAGCTGCTCGAGCGGCTGATCGCCTCGCTCGGTGAACTCGCGGCCCACCCGGGCCCCGATATCTTCGCACAGACCGTCGAGCTCTATCGCGCGCTCGAACGCGTGCTGCTCAGCCACCTCGGCTACGAGGAAGAGGCGATCGGCGACGCGCTGGGCGCCTTCGACATCATCTAGAACAGGTCCAGCTGGCCGCCGCCCCCGGCGACCTTCTTCGGCCGCACCGGCTTCATCTCCTCGGCCGCGAGTTCCGCCTCGCTCAGCGGCCGGATCAGCTCGGGCCCGTCCGCATCGGCCCGCCCGACGCCCTTGCCGACGGGATGGTACTTCAGCGACCCCGGCGGCAGCGGCAGGGCCAGCTGTCGCGCCACCCCGACGTCGATCTCGCGCGTATTGAGCCACAGGTCCACCGCGTCCCCGGTCAGCATCGCCGGCATGCGGTCGTAGATCGAGCTGATCTCGAGGTTCGGCTCCACCGTCACGATGCAGGCCGTGTCGATTTCCTCCCCGTTCGGCCCGGCCCAGTTCGAGTAGAGCCCCGCGAACACCATCGGCGAGTCGTCCGCCATGGTGATGTAGTAGGGCCGGCGGACCCCGTCCTTGCCCTTCATCCACTCATAGTAGCCCGAGGCCGGCACGATGCAGCGCGCGTGGCGCACGGCATCGCGGAACGAGGGCTTTTCGGCCATCGTCTCGGCCCGCGCATTGATCAGCAGCGAGAACGCGCGCGGGTCCTTCACCCAGTTCGGCACGAACCCCCAGCGCACCAGCTGGATCGTCCGCCGCCCCGACTGCTCCCAGATCGCCGCGATCGGCTGGGTCGGCGAGATGTTGTAGCGCGGCGGAAAGTCGATCTGGTTGAGCAGGTTGAACAGCTCGACCATCATCTCGGGCGGCAGGGTGGCGGCATAGCGTCCGCACATCGGCAGGGTCTCCTCGGGGCAACGGCGCGCCCGCCCTCCCTAGTTAGGGCCTTGCCCGGCCGAGGGCAAACCCCGAACATCCGGCATGTCCGAGTCGTCCCGCCTGCCCAATGCCACCTCCGTCGCGCTCGTCGACCGCGACCGCGTGCTGCTGATCCAGCGGGCCCGCAAGCCCTACCTCGGCATGTGGAGCCTGCCGGGCGGCCGCCTCGAGCCCGGCGAGACGGCGGAACAGGCCGCCGAGCGCGAGCTCATGGAGGAACTCGGCCTGCGGGTCTGGCGCCTGCACCCGATCCGCCGCATGCACCTCGCCGAAGGTCGCTTCGTGCTGCAGGTCTTTGCCACCGAGGCCTTCGAGGGCGAGATCGTCGTGGCCGAGGACGAGATCACCGCGCACCGCTGGGTCCGGCAGGACGACGTGGCGCTCATGCACACGACGCCCGATCTTGCCGAAGTCGTGGCCGCCGCGTTTCGCATCTTCAATCGCAGTTGAGAGGCGCCGGCCTTTCCCATAAGGATGCCGCATGCGCTTCCGAGCCCTCGCATCCGCCGTCCTCGTGGCCTGCCTTGCGGCGGGACCGGCGCGGGCCGTCGATCCGCCCTACCAGGCGGAGATGGAGCGGCTGAGCGAGATCCTCGGCAGCCTCTATTTCCTCGCGCCCCTCTGCCGCCCCGAGGTGACCACCGACTGGCGCGGCCAGATGGCGGCCCTGATCGAGCTCGACGAGCCCGACGACGACCGGCGCCAGCGGCTCAGCGGCGCCTTCAACTCCGGCTACCAGGCCTATGCGCGCCTCTATCGCGCCTGCACCACCTCGGCCGACGAGGCCATGACCCGGCTCCTCGTCGAGGCCGAAAAGACCGCCCGCGAGATCCACGCCCGCTACGCCGAGTGAGCGCTCCGGCGCCCCCGGCCGGCCGCGTTAAGAATAATTGAACAGTGCATATTAACCTTTTGGCGACGACTGGCGGGCGCCCGGCCGGAGCGCGTGCTACGGCCAGTCCCATGAAACTCACCAAGACCCTCAGGGCCCGGGCCAGCCTCGAGCCGATGGCGGACGCCGAACGCGAAGAGCGGCAGATTGCACTCGAATACATCGCGGGGGCCTGGAACGACGCCGAGGACGACGGCATCGCGACCCTCGCGCTGGCGCACGCCTCGCTGTTTGCCGCCATCACCTCCCTGGTCGATCACCACGGCGAGCATGCGATCGCCGAGCTGATCGCGAGCCTGCCCGACCGCATCGAGTCGGGCGACTACACGCTCGGCCGTTCGCTGCAGTAGCAGCCCCGGGGCCGTCCAGCCGCTCCGCGTCGGCGGAGCGAAAGAGACAGCTTCACGCACGAGGCTTGCGCGCAGGCCCGTCGTCCTACAGCGCTTCGAGGAAGCGCATGGGCTGGCCGACCGACGGCGTCACCAGTTCGCCCTGCCACATCACCGTGTTGCCGCGCACGATCGTGCCCACCGGCCAGCCGGTGACGCTCACCCCGTCGTAGGGCGTCCAGCCGACGCGGCTCTTCACCCACTCGTTGCGGATCGTCTCGCTGCGCTCGAGGTCGACGATCGTCAGGTCGGCGTCGTAGCCCACCGCGATCCGGCCCTTGTTGGCGATGCCGAACAGGCGGTTCGGCCCGTGGCTGGTCATGTCCACGAAGCGCTCGAGGCTCATGCGCCCGGCATTCACATGGTCGAGCATGATCGGCACCAGCGTCTGCACCCCGGTCATTCCCGAATGCGATTGCGGGTAGGGGTGGCGCTTTTCCTCGTGCGTATGCGGGGCGTGGTCGGACCCCAGGATGTCGGCGACGCCGTTCCTCACCCCCGCCCAGATGCCCTCGCGGTGCCCCTTGTCGCGCACCGGCGGGTTCATCTGCACATAGTTCCCGAGCCGGGTGTAGGCGGTCTCGTCCAGCGTCAGGTGGTGCGGCGTCACCTCGACGCTCGCCACGTCCTTGTGGGCGGCGAGAAACACCATCTCCTCGGCCGTCGACACGTGCAGCACATGGATGCGCTTGCCGGTCTTTCTCGCCAGCGACACCAGCCGGCGGGTACACAGCAGCGCCGCCTCGGCATCACGCCACACCGCATGCGAGGACGGGTCGCCCGGCACCCTGAGGTGCTTGCGCTCCTCGAGCCGGTACTCGTCCTCCGAATGGAACGCGGCGCGGCGCGAGATCACCCTGAGGATCGCCTCCACCCCGTCGTCGTCCGCCACCAGCAGCGAGCCGGTGGAAGAGCCCATGAACACCTTGATCCCGGCGCAGCCGGGCAGGCGCTCGAGTTCGGGCAGCTGAGCCACATTCTCGTGCGTGCCGCCGATATAGAAGGCGAAGTCGCAGTGCATGCGCCGCGTGCCGAGGCGGATCTTTTCCTCGAAGGCCTCGCGCGTCGTCGTCAGCGGGTTGGTGTTTGGCATCTCGAAGACGCCGGTAACCCCCCCCATCACTGCCGACAGCGAGCCCGACTCGAGGTCTTCCTTGTGCGTCAGGCCCGGCTCGCGGAAATGCACCTGCGTGTCGATGACCCCGGGCAGGATGTGGAGGCCCGTGCAGTCGACCACCTCGGCCGCCGTGCCCGCGTCGAGCTCGCCCAGGGCGACGATGCGGCCGTCGTTGACCGCGATGTCGGCGCGGTGGATGCCGTCGTGGTTGGCCACGGTGCCGTGCTTGAAGATCGTCTGATACTGCGCCATGTCTCTGTTTCCCGGCCAACCCCGTTCGGCCGGGTGTAGCGGAAAGCCACCCATGCCCACAATCCTCCGTCCGTCCCGCGCCGCCTTCCGCTTCTCGGGCCCCGAGGCGCAGAAGCTGCTTTTCGACGTGGTGACGGGCCGTCTCGTCGCCGAACCCGGCCCGGCCGTCTGGTGGGCGCTGCTCTCGCCCCAGGGCAAGGTGCAGGCCGAAGGCCTCAGCGGCTTTGCCGGCGATGCCTTCTGGCTCGACGTCGATGCCTCGGTCGCGGACGCCTTCCTGAAGAAGATGAAGCTTTATCGCCTGCGCGCCCGGGTCGATATCGACGACCTGCGCGAAACCCACTCGGTCGGCTGGACCTTCGACGGCTGGCCCGGGGGCGTCGGCCATCCCGACCCGCGCGGCCTCGGCGAGCGGGTGATCGCCGAAAATGCCGATACCGCCGGCTGGCTCCCGCCCGACGACACCTTCGCCCGCCACCGCATCTCGGCCGGCATCCCCGAACTGGGCCCGGACTTCGGCAGCGACGAGGTCTTCGCCCACGACATGGGTCTCGACCTGCTCGACGGCATCGATTTCGTGAAGGGCTGCTATATCGGCCAGGAGGTCGTCTCCCGCATGAAGCATCGCGGCACCGCCCGCCGCCGCCCGGTGATCGTCTCGGGCGTCGACGCGCCGGCGCGAACCCCGGTCGTCGCCGGCACCCGCGAGGCCGGCGCCATCGGCGAAGTCGTCGAGGGCAGGGCCGTCGCCATCCTCCGGCTCGACCGCATCACCGACCCTTCCGCCGTCACCGTCGCCGGAAGGCCGGTGACGCTCGAGCTGCCGCCCTACGCGACCTACCGGTTCGGCGACGTGGCCGCGGACGAGTAGCCCCGCACCCGGCGCTACGCGCCACCTTCTCCCCGACGGGGAGAAGAATCCGGACAGGCCTGCGCCCACCACTTGTTCCTCTCCCCGTCGGGGAGAGGGTGGATCGGCCGCAGGCCGAGACGGGTGAGGGGTCTGGGCACGACTTTCCCAAACGCCAGTTTGGCGAATCACCCTCGTTCCCACTACGTTCCGCTGCTTCGGACTACGGAGAGCACAGCATGGCGCGGGGCAAGGAGCGGGCGTGGCAGCGCATGCTGTCGGGCAGGCGGCTCGACATCCTCGATCCCTCGCCGCTCGACGTGGAACTGAGCGACATCGCCCACGGCCTCGCCCGCGTCGCGCGCTGGAACGGGCAGACGGTCGGCGACTACCCCTTCACCGTGGCCCAGCACTCCATCCTCGTGCTCGAGCTGTTCCGGGCCGCCAATCGCGCGGCCGACACCCGCTCGCTGCTCTATGCCGTGCTCCACGATGCGCCCGAATACGTGATGGGCGACATCATCTCCCCCTTCAAGGCGGCGATGGGCGGCAACTACAAGGAAGTCGAGAACCGGCTGCTCGGCGCCGTGCACCTGCGCTTCTCGCTGCCGGCCGTCCCCTCGGCGGCCCTCGGCAAGCTGATCAAGCGCGCCGACCGCGAGGCCGCCTTCCTCGAGGCCACCCACCTTGCCGGGTTCGACGAGGAGGAGGCGCGGCGCTTCTTCGGCGAGCCGAGCTTTCCCGTCTTCGAGTTCGAGCCCTTCGAAAAGCTCATCCGCCCCTGGCCCACCCGCGAGGCCTATGACCGCTTCGTTGCGGCGGTCGAGGAACTGAGCGCCGCCCTCTAGAGCCGCCGTCCCCGAGCTATCCTCACGGTTAATTTAACCTTAAGCGCTGTTTCATTTTGACACGCTTTTTAGCGGTATGGTTGATTTCTGGTTAACGAGGGCAGTTGGCCGGAGGTAAACGTGGAGACGACGCGCGCGCTCATGCTGGGAGGCTTCATCGGCCTAGGGGCGGTTTTCCTGACCACCCTGCCCGATATGCTCCCCGCAGCCATTGCTGATGACCAGCCGATGCGGACCCTGCTGCGCTCCGCCAGCCAGCTGATCCCCACCCCCATCGATCCCGATTCCCTGCTCAACTGGGATTTCAAGGTCGAGCCGGGCATTTCCATCGAGCCCATCAGCGAAACCTCGATCCGCAAGATCGGCTACGGCCGCACCAGCTATGTCGATGTGATGGAGACCGAGAGCGGCGTCTATTCCACCGACGGGCTGGGCAGCCCGCACGTCCAGTATCCGGGGATCGGCAAGGAGCCGAAGCCGGCGACCGCGCCGATGCTGTGGTTCTGGAACGATGGCCGCTGGTCCAGCATCGCCGCCTTCACCTCGGGCTCCTCGGCGGTCGTGACCCCGCTCACCGGCGGCAGCCTCGTCACCACCGACGCCGGCACCTGCGTCGTCCTGGACAACGCCGTCTACTGCTGAACTACAGCCGTGCCGCTTCGGCGACGCTCGCCCCGCCGATGGTCACCTGCTTGATCACCAGCGCGTACTCGCTCCGCCCGTCCGGCAGGAAGCGGAAGACGCCGTCGCGGCCGTTGAAGCCGGCCGGCAGCGTCAGCTGGGCCCGGTCGTATTTCGGCGTGCCGTTGGCCAGCGAGCCGGCATTGGCGAGGATGGTCGCGGTATAGGCGATGGTGGCGAGCTTGTGCGGCGCCGAGCCGAACTTGCGCTGGTACTCGGGCAGCAGCGCGTTGTAGCCGGCATCGTCCACCGCCGGGAAGATCGCCCCGGCAAGGGTCGTCGTGTTGAGGATGGACGGATCGCCGTCCCAGTCGGCCGACCCGATGAGCTGCACCGTGCCGGGCGCGATGCCGGCCTCGTTGAGCAGGTTCGCAAAGCTCGGGGCCGTGGCCCGGTCGGGGATGAACAGCGTGTCGATCTGTCCCGCCTGCAGCATCGGCACCAGCTGCGCGACGACGCTGCGCGCCTCCTCCTCCGAGCCGAAGCTGTAGACCGCCCGCGCGTTGAGCCCCAGGTCGGCCGTGGCCTGCCGGAACGCGCCTTCCTGGATGCGGCCGAAATCGGTGGTCGGGAACACGCCGGCAAAGGCCTTCTTGCCCAGCTTCTGGGCATAGGCCATCGAGCGGCGCACCTCGCTCTCGGGCAGCACGTTGAGCAGGTAGACGCCCGCGCTCGCTGCGCCGGAATTGTTGGAAAAGCCGATCACCGGCACGCCCGCCGCCTTGGCCACCCGGCCCACCGCGGTCACCTGGTCGGCCCGCAGCGGCCCGAGGATCAGGCTGGCCCCCTCGCTCAGCGCCGTCTCCGCCGCCTGGGTCGCGCCCGCCGCCGAGGTGCCGGTATCCTTGAGGACCACGGTGATGTTTTCCCCGATATTGGGGTTGGTCTCGACGAACTCGATCGCCAGCTCCGAGGCGTTGGCGAGCGATTGCCCGACCGTCGCGATGTTCGCATCTCCCGACAGCGGCAGCAGCAGCGCGACGCGCACCGGGCCCTTGCCGAACGTCTTGCCGGAGGCGGTCGGCAGCGTCCCCGAACCGGGCCCGGTCGAGCCGGGTCCGAAGTTGAGGCTCCCGGCCGAGCATCCGGCGATGAACGTCGCGGCGAGCACGCCGAGGCCCAGCAGTCTCAACCCGCCCGCAATTCTCACTTGCCCAACCTTCATCAAGTCCCGCACTCTGTCGCCGACGGCGCCGTCCCTCGAGTGAAGCCGGAAAACCGGCAGTCGTTTCCGGCTCATCCCCCGCGATCACTCCTCGTCCGGCGTCTATACAGAATCGGGCTTCCTGCATAAAGCCCGGGCTAAACTTTGCATTTTCCTGCGGATTTTCTCTTGAGCGACCGAATAGCGAGTTACTTCATTGCCGGTACCGAGTTTCCCGCGCCTCCGCTGGCTGCGGGCCTCTATGTCGTCGCGACCCCGATCGGCAACCTCAAGGACATCACGCTGCGCGCCCTCGAAACACTGGCGGCGGCCGACCTGATCCTGTGCGAAGACACCCGGCATTCGGCGACCCTTCTCGACCACTACGGTATCCGCACCCCGCGCAAGTCGCTGCACGAGCACAACGAGCACGCCCGCATCGGCGAAGTGGTGGCGGCCATCGGGGCCGGCCGCGCCGTCGCGCAGATCTCGGACGCGGGCACCCCGCTGCTCTCCGATCCCGGCTTCCCGCTCGTTCGCGCCGTGCGCGAGGCGGGCCTGCCCGTCTATGCGCTGCCCGGCCCGTCGGCGCTGCTCGCTGCGCTGGCGAGCGCCGGGCTGCCGACCGACGCCTTCGGCTTCGTCGGCTTCCTGCCGCCCAGGGCCGGCGCGCGCGCCAACGCGCTCGCGGCGCTGAAGAGCCGTCCCGACACGCTCGTCTTTTATGAATCGCCCCGCCGCCTCGGCGATACGCTCGCCACCATGGCCGAGCAGTTCGGCGAGCGCCCGGCCGCCGTCGCCCTCGAGCTGACCAAGCGCTTCGAGCGCGTCGAGCGGGGCACCCTGTCCGAGCTTGCCGCCCGCTACGCCGGAGAGGCCACCCGGGGCGAGGCCGTGATCCTCGTCGGCGGCGCCGAGGGTGTCGTGGTCGAGGCCGCCGACTGGCAGGCCGCGCTGGAGGAAGCGCTGGTGGCCCAGCCGCTCCGCGCCGCGGTCGACGAGATCACCGCCCGCTACGGGCTCAAGCGCAAGGACGTCTACAATGCCGCCCTCGCCCTCAAGGCCCGGGAATAACCGCAACCACCGGACGCGCTCCGCCCGCCTGGGCGCCGAACTCTATGGCCGGCGCGGCGAGGACCTCGCCGCCTGGTTCCTGCGGCTCAAGGGCTATCGCATCCTCGACCGGCGCGTGAAGACGCCGGGCGGCGAGATCGACCTCGTCGTCAGGCGTTCTGGCCTCACCGCCTTCGTCGAGGTCAAGGCCCGCATGGCGCGCACCCAGGAGGCCACGGCGCTCGAGGCCGTCAACACGAGGCGCATCGTGCGCGCCGCCGAGCACTACCTCGCCCGCCATCCCGAACTGGCGGCGAGCGCCCTCCGCTTCGACGTGATTTTCCTTGCGCCCATGATGTGGCCGCGCCATGTGAAGGATGCCTTCCGGGCCGGCTGAGCGCCGTTCCGGAGCCAGGTCCCGTGCGCACGGGACAAGAGTGTTGAAGCCTCGGAGCGGAAGCGTGACTTTGAAGATCGCCGTGCAGATGGACCCCATCGAAACCGTCAATCCGGCGGGGGATTCGACCTTTGCGCTGATGCTCGAGGCGCAGGAACGGGGACACCGGCTCGACTACTACGTCCCCCAGTCGCTGGCGCTCCGCGACAACCTTGTGTCGGCCGAACTGGCCCCGGTCACCGTGTTCGACAAGCCCAGGGGCCAGCACTTCGCGCTCGGCGACTTCGCCCGCGCCGACCTCTCGTTCTACGACGTGGTCCTGATGCGGCAGGATCCGCCGTTCGACATGAACTACACCACGCTCACCCACCTGCTCGAGCGCATCCACCCGCACACCTTCGTGGTCAATCCGCCCGCCGCGGTGCGCAACGCGCCCGAAAAGATCCTCGTCACCGAGTTTCCCGAGCTGATGCCGCCCACCCTCGTGACGCGTGACCGCAAGCTCATCCACGAGTTCCGCCGCGAGCACGGCAACATCATCCTCAAGCCGCTCTACGGCAATGGCGGCGCCGGCGTGTTCCTGCTGCAGGAAGGCGACCAGAACCTCGCCTCGCTGATCGAGCTCTTCGAGCAGAGTTTCCGCGAGCCCTTCATGGTGCAGCGCTACCTGCCCGAGGTGCGCAAGGGCGACAAGCGCATCATCCTCGTCGACGGCGAGCCCGTGGCCGGCCTAAACCGCATTCCCGCCGACGGCGAGGCGCGCTCCAACATGCATGTCGGCGGCCGCCCGGAGCTGTCCCCCCTCACCGAGCGCGAGCGCGAGATCTGCGCCGCCATCGGCCCGGCGCTCAAGGCCCGCGACATGATCTTTGTCGGCATCGGCGTGATTGGCGACTACCTCACCGAGATCAACGTCACTTCGCCCACCGGCATCCGCGAGATCAAGCGCTTCGGCGGCCCGGACATCGCGGTGCTGATCTGGGACGCCATCGAGCGTCGGCGCAGCTAGTCACTGCGCTCCGCTGCCGCTAAGTTCGCGCGGGGGTCTTGATGCAGAACAGTTTCCTCGTGGCCTTGGCAACGCTGTTCGCGACCGTCGGCGTCGCCGACATCGCCTTCATCTTTGCCGCCCTCACCAAGGACAACACGCATGCCGAGCGCTTCGCCATCGCGACGCGCGGCGTGCTGATCGCCACGGGCATCCTGCTGGCCTTCGGCCTCATCGGCAACGCCGTGCTCGAGCTCTTCGGCATCACCATCCCGGCGCTCCGCATTGCCGGCGGCATCCTGCTGCTGCTGATTGCGATCGACATGGTCTTCGCGCGCCATTCGGGTGCCAGCTCCACCACCACCGAGGAAGAGGTCGAGGCCCGTCAGCGCGCCGATATCGCGGTCTTCCCGCTCGCCATGCCGCTGCTCTCCGGTCCCGGTGCGATCAGCGCCATGGTCCTGCTGACGACCGGCGCGGGCGACGGCGTCGAGTACGGCCTGGTGTTCATCGCCCTGCTGCTGATCATGCTCGCCGCCTGGACGACGCTCCTCCTCGCCATCCCGATCCAGCGCCTGCTCGGCATCACCGGCCTGGCCGTCGTCTCGCGCATGGTCGGTATCCTGCTCGCCGCCCTCGCGGTGCAGTTCCTGCTCGACGGCATCAAGGCCAGCGAGCTGATCCCGGGTCTTGCCCCTCTATGAAAGCAGCGAGCCGCGGCAGGTGCCGCGGCTCAAGGGCATGCTTCGTTGCGCGACCGCTGTTGTTTACGGCTATTTCTTCTTGGCCGGCGCAGCCGTCGCGATGTTGAGCCCGGCGGTCGCCGGCACCTTCGTCTTTTCCTTCTTGGGCTTCTTGGCTTCCTTGTTGGAGCGCAGTTGTCCCTTGGCCATGATCCTCACCTCCTCTATCTTCCGGCGGGCTGCCGGAGAAAAATCGCACGTCCCACGCTAGTAGTTGCGCCGAGTCGTGACAAGTTGATGGCAATCCGACGCGGCCCTACTTGAGGCTGCCGCACCGTCCCTGCGGCCCGAGCCACTGCAGGTTGCGCGGGTCGCACCCGGTCAGCAGGAACTGCACCCACTCGCCTTCGCTGCCGTAGAACGCGTTGCGGTCGACTTCCGTCTTGATGCCCGACATCGTCCCCGTCTGCGTCCACTGCCAGAACAGCCACGGCCGGTCGCCATAGCGCATGTGCGGCTCTGCCGCGGTGGAGCGCAGCCAGAACGAGGAGTCGAAATGCTGGCCCGCGAGGATGTCGCGGTAAAAGTTCATGTCCGTGTAGATGATCGGCACCTTGCCGGTGTGCCGCTCCATCGCGTCCAGCATCACCCGCACCTTCTCGAGGATGTCGGTGCGGTTGTGCCTGTTCTTGCAGCTCGAATGGTTGTTCCACTCGAGGTCGAGCACCGGCGGCAGCGCATCGGGGTCGTTCGGCACCCGGCTGATGAACCAGGCGGCCTGCTCCGAGGCGAGGCTGCACCAGGTCATGAAGTGATAGGCCCCGCGGGCCATGCCGGCTGCCCGCGCGCCGTTCCAGTTGTCGTAGAAATTGGGGTCGATGTAGTCCTTGCCCTCGGTCGACTTGATGAACACGAAGTGCATTCCGCCGGCCCGCGCGGCATCGAAGTCGATCCGGCCCTGGTAGCGCGCCACGTCGATGCCCTGGATCGGCAGGCTCCAGGCCCGGCGGACTCCGTCATGCGGTCTGTTGTCTCCGGGCACGCCGATATGGTTGCTCGGCGAGCGCCCGCAGGCGGCCAGCAGCAGCATCAGGCCGACCACAAGAGCGGACCTCAGGGCGGGGAGCGCGGAGCGGGGGGCAATGGGCATGCGGAACAAGGCCTTCGGCAAGGTCTGAAAGCCTTTGAATCAACATGGGCGGCTTAATGAAACCTTGCGCTAACCCTTTGTAATTCCAGCATGGTTAACGGCGGCGGCACGGGTCTTCCGGCCCGCGCGGCAAACCGGGCGGCGTTCTCTTAATGTTCTTGCCACATTCGCAAATGTACTGATAGCGTCAGCCGCTCAGATCGGGGGCAGGCGGGATGGTGACGCGGGTCGCGACCGTGGCGTTTCAGGGCATCGAGGCGGTGCCCGTCGACGTTCAGGTGCAGATCGCGCCGGGGATGCCGAAATTCCTGCTGGTCGGCCTGCCCGACAAGGCGGTGAAGGAATCGAGCGAGCGGGTGCATGCCGCCCTCTACGCCTCGGGCCTCAGCCTGCCACCCAGGCGCATCACCGTGAATCTCGCGCCGGCTGACCTGCCCAAGGAGGGCAGCCACTACGACCTGCCCATCGCGCTGGGGCTGATGGCCGCCATCGGCGCCATCCCCTCCGACGCGCTCGAGGGTTATGTCGCGCTCGGCGAGCTGGGCCTCGACGGCCGCCTGGCGCCCACCGCCGGCGTGCTCCCGGCCGCCATCGCCGCCCTGTCGCGCGACATGGGCATCATCTGCGCCGAGCCCTCGGGGCCCGAGGCGGCCTGGGCCGGCGACGACCTCGAGATCATCGCCCCGCAGAACCTTCTGGCCCTCGTCAATC
>JAEYZJ010000153.1 GCA_023430705.1 Pseudomonadota bacterium
GGCGTGCACGGACGAGATGTTGTTGCGGGCCGCCAGCGTTTCCGCCGTGCGCATGAGGGCGGCGCGGCCGGCGTCGTCGCGGGCGAGCAAGCGCGGGCCGGTGACCGGGGTGAACGGCACGGCGGACAGGAGCTTGGGGTAGTAGTCGCCGCCGGCGCGCTGGAAGGCGTCGGCCCAGCCATGGTCGAACACGTACTCGCCCTGGGAGTGCGACTTCAGGTAGAGCGGCATCACCCCGACCGGCTCGCCACCGGCGTCGCTGAGCACGATGTGCTGGGGCAGCCAGCCGGTCCGCTGGCTGGCCGAGCCCGACTGTTCGGCGGCGAGAAAGAATGCGTGGTCGAGGAAGGGATTGTCGACCACCCCGTCGTGCCCCGGCGCGAGCCCGTTCCACACCGCCGCGGGGATCTCCGCGACGGAGCCGACGACGGTGGCGCTGAGCGGGGTGTCAGACACTTGGCGGCTCGAACCCCTCGAATACGATCTGGTCGGCCCGTCCGATCACGGCCATGGCGGCGGCCGGGGTCCGGATGGTCCAGGCGGTGACCGGAATGCCCATCCGCCTGAAGAAGCGGATGGCCGGCAGGTCCAGCGAGTTGTCGCGACAGGAGATGAAGTCGAAGCGACTGAAGGGGTAGTGGAGCAGGTGGCGCAGCACGAACTTCCGCCACGCCGAAAGATGCTGGTCCCAGCCGGGCTCGCGATAGTCGTAGGTGACGATGCCGAGCGGCATCGTCGCGCCGCGCCGGCGGATCTCGATGAGCAGCCCGGGATCGAAGGATTCGATGGTCACCGGCCCACGATAGCCCCTGAGCGCGTCCATGACGGTCTGCGCCAGGACTTCGGTCGCGGACTGGCTGGACTGCTGCTTGAGTTCGACCTGGAGCAGGGCGCGGCCGCCCACCTGGGCGAGGAACTCGGAAAAGCGCTGCGGCGTGTCTCCGGCGCTGCTGCCGAGGAGGGTGTAGCCCGAGAGTTCCGCCATCGTCCGCGCGCCCACCGGGCCCTCGACGCCGGTGAGGCGATCGAGCTCGTCGTCGTGGAAGATCATCGGGATGCCGTCGCGGCTGAGCTGGACATCGCACTCGATGGCGTAGCCCTTCCCGATCGCGGCGGCAAAGGCGCTGGCCGAGTTCTCGATGATCCCGCGGCCGCGGTCATGCAGGCCGCGATGGGCGATGGGACGATCGAAATTGGGTTTCGCGCTCATGGATCAGGCCGTCATATGGGGAGCCGGTCGGGTGGCCGCCAGCACCCCCCGCATGACAGTTCCGTCTCGGCTAGTCCTCGATCTCGATGATGCCCTCGACCTCGACCGCGGCGCCGAGCGGCAGCGCCGCCATGCCGATGGCCGAGCGGGCGTGCTTGCCGTTGTCGCCGAGCACGCCGACGATCAGGTTGGAGGCGCCGTTGGCGACGAGGTGGTGCTCGGTGAAGTCCGGGGTGGAGTTCACGAACACGGTGAGCTTGAGCACGCGCTTGACCTTGCTGAGGTCGACGCCGGCGCTGTGCACGATCTGGCTGAGCAGGTTGACCGCCGCCAGTTCGGCGGCGTTGCCGCCCTGGACGACGTTCATGGTGTCGCCCAGCTTGCCTTCGGTGACGCCGTTGGCGTCCGACGAAATCTGACCCGACACGTAGATGACGTTGCCGGTGCGCGTGACCGGGATGTAGGTCGCGACCGGTGCCTTCGGCATGGGCAGCTCGTAGCCATACTCGCGGAGCTTATCGATGGGGCTGGTCATCTGGGTTCTCTTCCGTCTTCTCGTCTTCGTTGCGGGCGGCACGCGCCTTGACCCGGTCATAGAGCTTGCCGCGGATTACGGCATCCTTGCCGAACTTGCCGCGCACGCGGTCGATGGCGCGTTCGGCGGCGGCACGGCGGGCGATGCCTGGCTCGATGAGATCGACAGGATCGACGCCATCTGCCTCCGAGATGCCGCTGACGCCGATGCCGATCAGGCGGAACGCCGTTCCATCCAGTTCGCGAGCGAGCAACTGCAGCCCGGTCTCGTAGAGAACGTTGGCAAGCTGTGTCGGGATCATCAAGGCCCGGGCCCGGGTGCGCAAGCGAAATCCAGCCGACTTGAGCTTCAGCGTAACCGTGTCCCCCACGATTCCCTTGGCCTTGAGCCGCTCCGACAGGCGCTCGCTCAGTGCCAGGAGCTCGGTGGACAGTTCGTCGTAGCCCTTGAGGTCGGTGTTGAAGGTGGTCTCGGCCGAAACGGTCTTCATCTGCTCGTCGGTGGAGACGGGACGCGAATCGTCGCCGCGGGCCAGCCGCGCCAGACGGGCACCGGAATCGCCGTAGCGGCGCATGAGCTCGATGGGATCGGCCTGCTGCAGCTGGCCGATGGTATCGAACCCGTCGCGGCGCAGGTTCTCGGCAAAGACCTTGCCGACGCCGAAGATGAGGCTGACGGGCTGGCGGGCGAGGAACTCGACGGTCTCGGCCTTGCCGATGATCGCGAAGCCGCGCGGCTTGTCGAGGTCGGACGCGGTCTTGGCGAGGAACTTGTTGTGGCTGAGCCCGACGGAGAGACTGACCCCGACCTCCTTTTCGACCCGCCGGGCGAACCGGGCGAGGACGACGGCCGGCGGGGCCCGGTGCAGCTTCCCGGTGCCGGTAAGGTCGAGGAAGGCTTCGTCGATGGAAAGCGGCTCGACCAGCGGCGTCAGCGCATCCATCAGCGCCCGTATCTCGCGGCTGACCGCAACGTACTTCGCCATGTCGGGCGGAATGACCACGGCATGCGGACAGAGTTCGCGTGCCTTGAACATGGGCATGGCCGACCGGACGCCGTACTGCCGGGCGATGTAGCAGCAGGTGGAGACGACGCCGCGCACGCCGCCGCCGATGATCAGCGGCTTGTCGGCGAGGGCAGGGTCGTCACGCTTCTCGATCGAGGCATAGAAGGCGTCGCAGTCGACATGCGCGATCGACAGCTGCGCAAGTTCGGCGTGGGCGACGATGCGCGGCGAGCCGCAGGACCGGCAGCGCAGCAGCGGCTCGGCCGCCTCCACCGTCGCTGAACAATCGCGGCAGAGCGACAGCATCGGCTCACCCGGATGGGTTCAGCCGGGCCCAGACGCGCATGAAGTCGTCGGGCTTGAAGCCGCCATTGGCGCAGAGCGCCATCAGCAGCGCCTCGTTGGCGGCGAAATAGTCGATCAGGCCCTGGTCGAGCCCCGGCGTGCCGGCCGCCTGGCGCAGCGTGGCGGGCGCATAGCCCGTGGCCGCCATGAACTCGGCGAGCTGGGCGGGATTTTCCGCGAGGTGATGGAGGCACAGCGCGCCCAGGGCCTGGGGCGTGAGTTCGATGGACTTGGGCAAGGGCGGGACGCCTGGCTGGAGCTTGGTTGCGATTGATGTTACCCCGAACATGGGGCAGAAAACGAGGGCCCCGACGCGCTCTCCGGATAGATCTGAGTCCATATGGCCAAGACAGTGATGATCGTTGAGGACAACGAGCTGAACATGAAGCTCTTCAACGATCTGCTCGAATCGCGCGGCTACTCCATCATTCAGACCCGCAACGGCCTGGAGGCGCTGGACCTGGCCCGCGCGCACCGCCCCGACCTGATCCTGATGGACATCCAGCTGCCCGAGGTTTCCGGCCTCGTGGTCACCAAGTGGCTGAAGGAGGACGACGAGCTGGCCTCGATCCCGGTGATCGCCGTCACCGCCTTCGCCATGAAGGGGGACGAGGAGCGAATCCTGCAGGGCGGCTGCGAGGGCTACATCTCCAAACCCATATCAGTACCTCACTTTTTGGAAACGATTGCGCGCTACATTGGCCCCGCCAGCTAGGCGTCCTCGCCCGGCTGGTCCAGGGCGGGACTCCTCAAATTGCGGGGCTGAGGTCTTTGACGGCGCGTGTGCTGATCGTCGACGATATTCCAACGAACGTGCGCCTTCTCGAGGCGCGCCTGTCGGCTGAGTATTTCGACGTCGTCACCGCGGCGAGCGGAGCCGAGGCGCTGGGAGCATGCGCCGCCGGCGATATCGACATCGTGCTGCTCGACGTGATGATGCCCGGCATGGACGGGTTCGAGGTCTGCAGCCGCCTGAAGGCCGATCCGCGCACCGCCCACATCCCGGTGCTCATGGTCACCGCGCTCGACCAGCCCTCGGACCGCGTCCGCGGCCTCGAGGCCGGCGCCGACGACTTCATCACCAAGCCGCTCGACGACGTGCAGCTGATGGCGCGGGTGCGCAGCCTGGTGCGGCTTAAGGCGCTGACCGACGAACTGCGGACGCGCGCCCGTACGGGCCAGGAGATCGCGGCCGAGGATGCGCTGCGCGCCATGGACTCGATCGACCACGACAATGGCCGCATCCTGCTGATCGACACCGATCCCCGACACGCCGAACGCGTGCGCGGCCATCTCAGCGCCAGCGGCCGCGTCGACGTGCTGTCGCATCCGGCCGACGCCGCACTTGTCGTCAGTGGCGGGACCTACGAACTGGCGCTGGTCTCGATGTCGCTGGGCGACATGGATCCGCTCCGGGTCTGCTCGCAGATGCGGACCGCGGAGCTGTCCCGCGCCCTGCCGATCATCCTGATCGCCGAAGAGGACGACAAGCCGCGGGTCGTCCGCGGGCTGGACCTCGGCGTCAACGACTTCATCATGCGGCCGGTGGAGCGGAACGAACTGCTGGCGCGGGTGCGCACCCAGATCCGCCGGCACCGCTACGCCATGGAACTGCGCCGCAGCGTGAACAACACGCTGGCCCTCGCGGTGACGGACGAACTGACCGGGCTCTACAACCGCCGCTATTTCGAGCGGCACCTCTCGATCATGCTGTCCAAGGCCCAGGAACAGCAGCGCGACATGGCCATGATGCTGATCGACATGGATTTCTTCAAGTCGGTCAACGACACCCACGGCCACGACACCGGCGACGCCGTGCTGCGCGAGTTCGCCGACCGGCTGCGCCGCAACATTCGTGGCGTCGACCTCGCATGCCGATTCGGCGGCGAGGAGTTCGTGGTGCTGATGCCCGACACCGACTCGCGGCAGGCGCAGGGCGTTGCAGAGCGCGTGCGCAATGCCGTGGCCGAGAGGGGCTTCAGCGCCGGTGACGGCAGGCCGCTGACGGTGACGGTGTCGGTGGGCCTTGCCCTGAACGACCAGCGGGCGGACACGCCCGAGTCGCTGCTGAAGCGCGCCGACGTCGCGCTGTACCGCGCCAAGCGCGAGGGAAGGAACCGCGTCGCGTACGACGCAGCCTAAGAAAAGGCGCGCCCGTAGACGGCCGTTCTTCATTAAGGTTAAGGGTTAGTAACGTTGTGCGGCGCCTATTTGATTGGCGCGCATTACGCGCTAAGTTGCGACATCGAATAAGCCGGCACATACGCATGTGCCAGCAGCCACCCCTACGGTTCTCCTCAGGTCCGCCGCAACTCCTGGGTCCGTAGGGAGGCTGGTTCGCAGTGGACAAGAGTGGCCTCTTCGACATGCCGCTGCGAACCAGCCGTCTTCTTCTGAAGCGCCCGTCCCTGATACAGGGGCGGGCGTTTTGCGTTCGTGATGCGACAACGAAAAACCCCGCGCCTAGGGCGCGGGGCTTTTCGTTATCCACAGCGGACAGCCAGCTTACTTGATCTTGGCTTCCTTGAACTCGACGTGCTTGCGCACGACCGGATCGTACTACTTGAACGAGAGCTTCTCGGTCTGGGTGCGCGAGTTCTTCTTGGTGACGTAGTAGTAGCCAGTGTCGGCGGTGGACACGAGCTTGATCTTCAAAGATACGGCTTTGGCCATCGTTCAGGTTCCTTGAAACGGCTAGCCGCGCGAGGGTTTCAACGCGCGGCACTGAATTCACGCAGGCCACGTGGCCGCTAAATTTGGCCGGAAACTACGGATTTTCGGCCGGATGTCAAGGCGATAAGGAGCAGCTCAGACGTCGCTGCGCGCCACTTCCTCCGCCGAGCGGCTGGGATCGAACCCATACATGTAGTTCGACCACTGCAGGCCCACGACGGCGCCCTTGATCGAGGGCAGCATGATCAGCGGCAGCAGAATCGCGGCCGGGATCATGGTGAGCACGTAGAGCATCGGATCGACGGGGCCGCTCATCTCGGCATGCAGCATCCAGCCCACGAGCACGTGGCCGATGATGAAGATGGCGATGTAGGGCGGGAAATCGTCCGCGCGCGCCGAGCCGAGGGCGAGGCCGCAGTTCGAGCAGGTCGCACTGACCTTGAGGTAGGAACTGAAGAGCTTGCCCTTGCCACAACCGGGGCACTTGCACGCGAGCCCGTTCCCGATCGCCCTCCAGAGCGAGCGGGCCTCGCGGTGCGTGTCAATCTGAACAGCCATCGCTATCTCTTCCTGCTGGCGTGCTTTCGATATGAGGCGCCCGCCTTGCCCCGTCTGTTAGTTGGTCCCTTGTGGCCACGCTTTCCAGATGACGGATCGCCGCGGCTGCCTTCGCTCAGCAGTTCGAAGCGCAGCGCGCCGGCGACGGGCGCCGCCTCGATCAGCCGGACCTCGACGTCGTCGCCGATGCGGAAGGTCTCGCCGGTGCGGTCGCCGACCATGGCCTGCATTTCCTCGACGTAGCGGTAATAGTCCGCGCCCAGCGTCGAGGCCGGGATGAAGCCGTCGGCCCCGGTATCCTTGAGCCGGACGAACAGCCCCGAGCGGGTGACGCCCGAGACTCGCCCGTCGAACCGGGCGTTGATGTGCGCCGCAAGGAACTGGGCCAGCAGCCGGTCGATGGTTTCGCGCTCGGCCAGCATGGCTCGCCGTTCGGTCGTCGAGATATGCTCGGCGATGCCGGGGAGCCTCGCGATCTCGCCGTCGGTCAGCCCGTCCTTGCCGAGGTCGAGCGCGGCGATGAGCGCGCGATGGACGATCAGGTCGGCATAGCGGCGGATCGGCGAAGTGAAGTGCGCGTAGCGGTCGAGGTTGAGGCCGAAGTGGCCGTAGTTCTCGGCGGCGTACTCGGCCTGCGCCTGGGTGCGCAGGATGATCTCGCTGACCTGCTGGATCTTGCCGTCGCCGCGGGCCTTGTCGAGGATGCGGTTGAAATCCACCGGACGGACGGCGTCGGACTTGGGCGCCGGCAGCTTGAGCGAGGACAGGAAGTCGCGCAGCGCGACCAGCTTCTCCTGGCTCGGGACGTCGTGGACGCGATAGAGCAGGGCGCTCCGGTGCTTCTCGAGCGTCTCCGCCGCGGCGACGTTGGCCGCGATCATCATCTCCTCGATCAGCCGGTGCGCGTCGAGCCGTTCGGGGACCTTCACGTCGACCACCATGCCGGCCTTGTCGAGGATGATCTTGCGCTCCGGCAGGTCGAGGTCGAGCGGCCCGCGCGCGTCACGCGCCCTGGCCATGACGGCGTAGGCCGCCCAGAGCGGGCGAAGGATGCTGTCGAGGATCGGGCCGGTCTTGTCGTCGGGCTTGCCGTCGATGGCCGCCTGCGCCTGCTGGTAGTTGAGCTTGGCCGCCGAACGGAAGAGCACGCGGTGGAAGCTGTGGTGCCGCTTCCTGCCATTGCTGTCGAAGACCATGCGCACGGCGAGCGAGGGGCGATTCTCGCCCTCGCGCAGCGAGCAGAGGTCGTTCGAGATGCGCTCGGGCAGCATCGGCACGACGCGATCGGGGAAGTAGACCGAGTTGCCGCGGATGTAGGCCTCTCGGTCGAGGGCCGTGCCGGGACGGACATAGGCCGCAACGTCCGCGATCGCGACATAGACGATGTGCCCGCCCTCGTTCCCGGGGGCGGTGTCCGGCTCGGCATAGACGGCGTCGTCATGGTCCTTGGCATCGACCGGGTCGATGGTGACGAGCGGAATATGCCGCCAGTCCTCGCGTCCCTTGAGCGAGACCTCGGTCGCCTCCTCGGCTTCCCTGGTGACGGTGGCGGGGAAGCGATAGGGAATGTCGAGGTTGTGGATGGCGATCATCGAGATCGCGCCCTCGGACTGCGGATTGCCGATCACGCTGGTGACGCGCGCCTTGGGGATCATGAGCCGGCCGGCGAACTTCACCTCCACCTCGACGAGGTCGCCATCGCGGGCCTCGCCCAGGTCGGCGCCATCGATCCGCATTTCCTTCTGCTTGCGGTCGACCGGCACGAGCCGGGCGCCGTCCTCATCGAGCCGCACGATGCCGATCTGGCCGCGGCGCGGCTTGTCGAGGATCTTCATCGCCCGGGCGGTGTAGGCGGGAACTTCGCCATCGCCCGCATCGATGCGGGCCAGGATGCGGTCGCCGGGCGCCGGCGCGACCCGGGCGTTCTTCGACTGGAGGACAGTGACGCGCGGGCGCGCCCCTTCCTCGTCGTTCCACTGCGCCGGGAAGGCGTAGAGGTCGTCGGGGTCGGCGTCCGCCGCAATGTCGAGGACGGTGACCGCGGGCAGCGCGGCAGTGCGCCGGATCTGCTTGCGGGTGCGGGCGATGAAGCCCTCGCCTTCCATTTCCTTGAGCAGCACCTTGAAGGGGGTGCGCATGTCGCCGTGGATGCCGAAATGGCGCGCGAGGTCGCGCTTGCCGTCGAGTGTCGGGTTCTCGGCCATCGCCTGGAGGATGGCCTCACGGGAGGGCAGGGCGCCGACGGAGAACTCCCGCTTTGCCCCGGATTTTGTCGTTGGTTTGCTTCTTTGAGCCATGTTCACTCTGGGAGGTCCCATGACCTCCGGTGGCGGCGGCTCTGAACAGTGGTCCCGCTTGCGCGAGCGATCAGGCCTCCGCCGTCTTCTTCGATGCAGCCTTGGTCTTGGCTGCGGGTTTCTTCGCCGTTGTCTTCTTGGCCGTTGTCTTCTTGGCCGCAGTCTTCGTGGCCGTCGTCTTCTTGGTCGCCGCTTTCTTCGCCGGCGCCTTCCTGGCGGCGGCGGAACGCGACGAGGATTTCTTTGCGCCCGGACCGCCCTTGGCGGCGATCAGTTCGAGCGCCTGCTCGAGGGTCACGTCCTCGGGCTTCAACTCCTTGGGCAGCGTTGCGTTCACCTTGCCCTGATTCACAT
>JAEYZJ010000065.1 GCA_023430705.1 Pseudomonadota bacterium
GCTGGACGCCATCCGACGCCGCGACCCGGATGCGGCAGCGCGCCTCAATGCACTGCACGTGCGCGGTACGCTGGTTCGCGTGCTCGAGGCCTTCGAGAGCATGATCGCCACCGATCGCCAGGATCATCCCGCGCCAGACCGACGGTAACGGGAGGGTTCGCCTCGGCGCGCAGTCAGCACCGTCTCCCATCCAAGGAAGAAAGCCTCCCCGGCCGTGAGCCCGATGCCGTCCACGATGACCTGGCGGTGGAGTGGACCTAGCGCCTCATCCAGCACGTGGCGCTATGCGCCACCGGGCCTGCGGCTCCTCTTGCGGACGGCGCCCACAACCCCCCACCACTCTCCCCATTGACGCACTCACCCCAGGCGGGACCTTGCGTTCAATCCATTCACGCGATAGAACAAAAAGAGAACAAAGGAGGAAGGGCATGACCCAGCGCTATGTCATCGACTATCTCGAGTTTCCCTCGGCGGACGGGGCGGGGACACGCCGGTTCTTCGCTGAGGCGTTCGGATGGAGCTTCACCAGTTACGGTCCCGACTACACCGGTATCGATACTGCCGGGATCGACGCGGGCATCGATGCCGGGCCGGGGCGAACCGAGGCGCCGATGGCAGTGATCCGCACCGTGGATCTCGAACTGGCCGAGCGCGAAGTCGTCGCTGCCGGGGGTGTCGTTACCGTTCCGGCCTTTGATTTCCCGGGCGGGCGGCGGTTCCATTTCCGCGAGCCGGGCGGGGTCGAACTCGCAGTGTGGATCGAGAAGGCGTAGGCTTACCCGAGACAGCCTGGGGGATGAGCCGTGAACGACAGGACCTCGACCGCCCCGCAGGTGACATTCTGTCCGCCGCCGAAACGGATCTATGTGCTCGTCGCGGCGATCCTCGCCTCCTCAATGGGGTTCATCGATGGCTCAGTGCTCTCCATTGCGACCCCCGCGATCCGCGCCGATCTCGGCGCAACGCTGTCCGACGCGCAGTGGATTTCCAACGCCTACATGCTGTTCCTTGCCTCTCTCCTGCTGATTGGGGGCGCGGCGGGCGATCGGTTCGGGCTGAGGAACGTGTTCGCCATCGGCATCGTGCTGTTCGTTGCCGCCTCGCTCGTCTGCTCCCTGGCCCCGACAGCCGGCTTCCTCATCTATGCCCGCGCGGTGCAGGGAATCGGAGCCGCCATGATGGTGCCGGGAAGCCTCGCGATCATCGCCAAGGCCTATCCGCGCGAGGAGCGCGGCAAGGCGATCGGGCTGTGGTCGGCGTTCTCGTCGCTGACGACGATCCTGGGGCCGGTGATCGGGGGTCTCGTGGTGACGACGCTGGGGGACTGGAGCTGGCGGCTGGTGTTCGCCATCAACCTGCCGCTCGGTGGTATCGCTCTCGCGCTGCTGCTGGTCCGCGTGCCCGCCGACGCGCCCGAGGCCGGCCGTCGGCTCGACTGGATCGGCGGCATTCTAATCACGGCAGCACTGCTGCTAGTTGCGCTCGGCCTTACCGGCAGCGGCGGTAATGCGCCGCTGCCCAGCCACATCCTCGTCTACTGTGGCAGCGGGCTCATCGCGCTGCTGGCCTTCCTCTATTGGGAATCGGGCAGCTCCGCGCCCATGCTGCCGCTGCAGCATTTCCGCCGTCCCGCCTTCTCGGGAGCGCAGGGGCTGACCTTTGCGCTCTATTTCGCGCTCGCGGCGATCTCCTTTTTCCTACCGATGACGATGATTGGGGGCTGGGGGGTCACGGCCGCGGTGGCCTCTATTGTCTTCCTCCCGCTCGGCATCTTGCTGACGCTGCTCTCCTCATCTGCCGGCCGGCTCGCCGACAAGGTCGGACCCGGCCCGATGATCACAGCCGGATCGGCTCTCGTGGCGCTCGCCTTCGCGCTGCTGGGCGTCTTCGCGCCGCTGCAGGACCCATGGCTTGGCGTGCTGCCGTTCACGATTCTCATGGGAGTGGGCATGAGCGCGGTGGTCTCCCCGCTCTCGACGGCGGTGATGACCTCGGTCGAGGACCGCGACACCGGCCTTGCCTCCGGTGTGAATAATGCCGTGGCGCGCGTTGCAGGGCTGCTGGCGGTGGCGCTGATGGGAGGCATCGCCGCTTTCGTGTTCGAGCGGGTGCTGGGCACATACGCCGAACTGCCGGTCTTTTTCGGCCTGATGCCGGATCGACCGTTGCCAGCCGATGCGGAGGCGGCCCGGCTTGTCGCGAACACCGCGGCCTTCGCGACGGTCGCCTACATCAATGCGGGGCTAGCCCTGATCTCCGCGGTGATCGCCTGGTTCACCCAGGAGAACAAGCTCGGCAGGCGCTGAGGTCAGTCGAGCGCGGCGACCGTCATCGGAGCGGCGTCACGTTGCATCAGGTCGCGAATCTGGGCGATGGTCTGCTTGAACGAGGTCTCGTGCTGGGCACTCAGCGACTTGTCGCGAGGGAGCTTCACGCTGAGCGGATCGACGAAGCGACCGTTGACCTTGATCTCGAAATGCAGGTGCGGCCCGGTCGAGTTGCCGGTGGAGCCGACGTAGCCGATGATCTGGCCCTGGCGGACCTTCACGCCGGGCTTCATGCCGTCGGCAATTCGGCTCATGTGACCGTAACCGGTTTCGAAGCCGTTGACGTGCTTGAGCTCGACATACTTGCCATAGCCCGAGAGCCACTGCGCCTTCTCTACGATGCCGTCGCCCGAGGCGTAGATCGGTGTCCCGGTCTTGCTGGCGAGATCGACCCCAGTATGCATGCGGCGCGTCTTGAAGATCGGGTGCACGCGGGAGCCGAAGCGGCTGGCGAGCCGTCCTCCACCCTGCACCGGCCGGCGGGTGAGAAAGCGCTTCCCGGTCTCGCCGTCGGGATCGTAGAAGTCGACGGTGCCGTCCTCGGTCCGGTAGCGGAACAGTTCGCGCGTGGTCGTCCCAAGCTTCAGCGCGACGTACAGCAACTCCTGGTGGCCGTCGCTTCCCTCCGGCGTTTCGAGAATCTCGATCGAGTCGCCAGGTGTGATGCGCTTGGTGAGGTCCACGTCGTAGGCGAACATGGCCACGATGCGCGAGGTGATGGAATCGTCGATGTCGTGCTTGCGGGCCGTCTCCCAGATGGCGCGGTAAACGGTGGGAAGGTTGTTGACGTTGATTTCCTCGGTGTCCTCGGCCGGGAACTGGATCGCCGGCGGCTCGGAGCCGAGCACGTAGTTGCCTCGGTCGGTCAGCGCCGCCGTGGCCGCATACTTCATCGCCCCGGCCCGGTCGGGGATGTAGACGCTCAGCCGGTGCGGAATCAGCCGAGGTTCGTTGCGGGCCGGACCCATCAGGATGCGCAGCTTGGCGCCCTTGGGCACCCGTTCGGGCGTCAGCACGTTGCGCAGCGAGGCTGTCACGAGATCGTAGGTGCGGGCGTCGAAGCCGTTCTTGAGAAGCGCGTCCCTGAAGGACGCGGAAACCGTGATCACGCGTTCGGAGCGGCCGAGCCCGGCCTCGTCGGCGGTCTTGCTCTTGGGCAGCACCGTCACGTTCTCGGCGACCCCGGCAAGTCCGCCATCGGTGACGACGCCCAGATCGCGCAGGCCGGTGTCCGCGGGGGCATAGGCCATCAGCGCGTCGCCGCCAGCGTCCGGCATGCCGCCGTCGCCGAACACGCTCTCGACGCTGAGGCGGACGAAGTCGGAGGCGGTCTTGTCCGAAATGGCCGGGGGGGGCACGAAGCTGACGGGCAGGGCTGACGTACGTATCTGCACCTCACCCTCCACCTCGGCGCCGTAGATGTCCGGATTGGCGATCTCGTCTGTGTCCGTCACCACCGGCTGGCTGACGTCGATCAATGCCACGGGATCGTAGTCGGGAATGTCGCCCGAGAGCGCAGTGGCGGAAGTGGCGAGCGTCGCGCGGACGCGCACGAAGGGCTGCTTGCGGATGAGGGCGCGGCCGTCCACGGTTTCGCGAATCGACGCCTCGACGATCTCGAGCTCGGACTGGGTCTTCGCGACAGGGCGGACGCGGTCGCCCTTGACGTTGGAATCGGTAGCCGGATCGTCGGCGGGCTTGGTGATGAGCTGCAGCGCCTCGTAGGCGGTGGAGAACGTGTCCTGGCCCTCGAAGGAGACGTAGAGCGCGGCGCCCATCAACAGCACCGAGGTCAGTCCCGTCATCACCGTGCCGGTGAGCCAGGCAAAGCTGAGTTCCCGGCCATGGGGAATTTCGCCGTCGGTCGATTGTACGGTCAGCGCTGGACCGTCTTCGAAGCCGCTCGCCTTGAGCAGCGCTGCGGTGCGATTGCGCTGTGCTGGAGTCAACCGGTGATGCCCACGCCCTGTATGGCCAGCAGAAGTACCCGTGCTTGCGCGCGAGTCAACTCACCGGCCCCGTCCGGGCCTTGGTGTGAGGACAATGCGGCAAAACTTGGCCACCAGCGGGCGCACGATGCGTTCCCCGCTGCGCAGCAACCTTTCCACAGCGCCTTGAAGGCCCTGAACGCGCCCGTCCCGATCCCCAGATGACGGTGTCTCGCGCGCGTACTCTATACCCTCAGACGTGACGGCGGGGGGCGCCGAGAGCCTTCCGTCGGAAAATGTAGGTTTCGTCATTTTCGGCTGTTGACAGTCAAAAGTGTGGCCCCTATAACCCGCCCATCGCTGAGGACGGCGGCGCCGCGAGGTGCCAACGACTGAAGCAAGCCACTGAAAAGCTTATAGATTTGCTGTTTCGGTCTGGTGAATGAGAAATCGGGGTGTTGACAGGCTGCTTAGCTTGGACTACAACCCGCCTCGCTGAACGACGCCGAGCGCCAGTCGCTCCCACTGTTTGGCGATTTACCGCA